>WGBH01000396.1 GCA_015494435.1 Thiotrichaceae bacterium
ATGGAGTGGTTGGCATTTTACTATCTTAAAAAACTCAGCTGATAATTTAATCTTTTTCCACATACTCAGCTAAGTCTTGGAGTTGGCAGCGAAGTGATTTGCAAATTTTATCAAGATTTTCAGTTGTTGTACTGTATCCTGGTGTATTCGCAATTCTGTTAAGCGTTGAACGAGAAATACCTGTTCTCTCAGCCAATTGTAAAAGTGAAATTTTTTCACCTTGAAATGCTCTGTCTGCAAGAAGCTGCTTTAATTTTATCTTTATCATATTCCACCTACAAAAACCAAACTTAATGCATGCGCATTTGAATGTCACGTTTAGTTATTAATCATCTATATAGAAGATTGTGATTCATTATTGACACATGTGCCATTGTGTGCCATAATTGGCACAAAATAATCATAAGGAGCAACTATGGGTACATATATAACCACAGATGAGCTTGCAGAGAAAATTAAATATGACGCAAGATATATACGAAACAGCTTAATTGATTCCGTCTTTATTGAAGGTGTCCATTACATTAAACCATTTGGGCGAAGGAAAATTCTTTTCTTATGGGAAAAAATAGAAAAAGAAATGCTTCAGTCATCTCTTGATGTAGCACCTGTAATACCACTTCGTGCAGGGGGTGTTTTACATGGGTAGTGTAAGACCCAGAGGTAAATATAATCACCTAGTTATTGATTTTCGTTATCAAGGTATGCGGTGCCGAGAACAAACGTTACTTGTAGATACACCTGCGAACCGTAAGAAATTAACACGAGTGTTGGTTAAAATTGAAAAAGATATTGCCCAAGGCGTATTTGAGTACTCTGCATATTTCCCCAATAGTAAAAGAGCGATGGCATTTAAATCTACACCATCTAAATCGCATACAGGTACGCCACTTTTTAAAGACTTTGCTGAATTATGGTTAGAAGAGAATAAGCAGCGTTGGAAAAGGTCTGTATTGATGGGGTATGAACGACAGGTTCATAACCAACTTATTCCATACTTTGGGCATTATGAAATTGGGGCGATTACTAAAGCTGATGTGTTGGCTTATCGAGCAGGTTTATTCCAAAGAAAAGGGAATAGTGATAAGGCGATTTCTCCTTCAACAATCAATAATAGAATGAAAGCGTTAAGAGGGATATTAACTGAGGCAGCTGATCGTTTTGATATGGATAGTGCTGTGAAAAATATAAAAAAGATATGCGAACCTAAGAAGGATATTAACCCATTCTCGTTGGATGAGGTCATGCTTTTGTGCAGGGAGATAAGAAAGGACTATCAAAATTATTTACTTGTTCGTTTTTTTACAGGGATGCGAACTGGAGAGATTGATGGGTTACTTTGGAAATATGTTGATTTCGAGCATGGAGTTATTTCTATTCGTGAAGCTGTTGTGATGGGCAGAGCTGAGACACCAAAAACAAGGTCATCTTATAGGGATATTCAAATGTCGCCTTTGGTAAGGAAAGCACTGAAGGATCAAAAGAAATATACTGATGCTGGCGAACTTGTTTTTTGTAACTCAATTGGAAAATATATTTATCACAATAATTTTAGGCGACGTATATGGAGTCCATTACTTAGGCGTTTAAATTTAGAGTATCGTCGACCTTATGAGACGAGGCATACCGCAGCAACGATGTGGTTAGCGTCAGGTGAAAATCCTGAGTGGGTTGCACGACAGCTTGGGCATACGAATACAGAAATGTTATTTCGTACTTACTCTAGGTATATCCCCAACCTTACTCGGCAGGATGGTTCAGCATTTGAGAAATTTCTAGCACAACACAATACACAGGAGATCAGTCATGAGTGAGTATGAAGGAAAGTATCAAGACGAATATGAATTGGTGAAAAGTTTAACAACAAGAATAATGTTTTCGTTACACGCCTCACCTATTTTCAATTTTGGAGCCGCACTTGGCTTTCCACAAGCCCGCTCAGGTACAGAGGCCGTTGCATTATGGGTTGAGTTACTTTGGGTTCATTACAATAGTACACCACCAGCTTCATCATCTGAGTTGTTTGATTTATCTGATAAAATGGCATTAGATATTAATCTAACTATCACCAATTTTTATGGGCATAGAGATTGGCAGCACGTACCTGAGTATCCAGGGCTCTAGTAATACAAATTTACTATCCCCTAGGAAATATAGGATATTGAGCTTAAAAAAAATAGCCATAGCGATAGAACCCCTATTGCTTTTAAAATTAGACAATAGGTAGAATCTATTTTAGCCTTGCTTAAGGGGATGAAT
>WGBH01000397.1 GCA_015494435.1 Thiotrichaceae bacterium
AAAATATAGCTCCCAAAGAAGCTATACGGCTTAAATCAAAAAATATTGTTAAAAATATTGCTATGACCACCGTGTAAACCAGTGTATGTTTCTGAATATCTCCCGGCATGCCAAAATGGCTGTGCGGCACAAGTTTCATTTCTGTCAGCATGGCAAGCATCCTTGATACGGCAAAGACACTCGCTATGATTCCAGACACAGTTGCTACTATTGCTATGCCGACAGTAAACCATAGACCATAATTACCAAATACAGGTTTTGCAGCTTGAGCCAGAACGTAATCCTTAGAGGCAATTATCTCTGGAATACTTAAATTACCTAAAACAGCAATAGCAACCAAAAAATATACAACCACGCACACAACAATGGATATAATTATTGCTCGTCCGACGTTGCGATGCGGATTGATTATTTCCGAACCGCTGTTTGTTATTGTAGTAAAACCCTTATAGGCAAGTATGGCCAAAGCCATTGCTGCAACAAAACCACTAAAAGATGAGTCTATGGGGCTTGCAATTGCCTTTTCTAATGATATTCCCGACACCCAAAGTCCAGCTGCAGCAAAAAGAAGAATTCCACCTATTTTAATCGATGCCATGACTAAGGAAAACATACCTATCATTTTATTTCCTGAGATATTTAGCAAAAAAGCAAAAATAAGAACTAATACGCCTAAAATAGTTACAATCCAACTGTTTGGATTAATATTGAAAATTTGGACGGCGTAGGTTCCAAAAGTACGTGCTACCAAGCTTTCGTTAATAACCATTGAAAAGTACATTAAAAGTGCTCCAACAGCCGTAATCATGCCTCTTCCATAAGCCTTTTCAAGAAACATGCCAATTCCACCGGCAGAGGGGTAGGCGTTGGATAGTTTTACATACGAATAAGCACTAAAAGCAGTTACTACGGCAGAGGCTAAGAAAACTAAAGGGAATAAGGAGCCTGCAAGTTGTGCTATCTGACCTGTTAGCGCCAAAATCCCGGCTCCAATCATGACGCCTGTACCCATGGATACGGCATTTATAAGAGACATGCTGTTCTTTTGATAATTTATTGCGCGATCGTTATTCATGTGGTCTTTCACAAAAACTCCTTTACAGCAAAATTTAAGCTGACAGTTTTGCTTGTGAAAAAGATTTTACTGTTATGCCAACTTGTTCTTCACAAAAAGGGCGCATGCTGCACCCCTTTGTGTTTTGTTTTATTTTACTATGAGCTTACCGTACATTCCTTTAGATGCATGGTCTTGCACTTGACACAAGTAATAATATGTTCCCGGAGTGGATGCCCTGAATTCGTTTTCGCCTTCGTAGTATTTTCCATTTGGACTTTTGTTTAACGGCCTTATGCATGCATTTTGAAAAGCAATCTTAGCGCTCATCATAGGCATATTTTTATAGGGAGGCGGTGTTTTTGTTATCATAACGGCGTGATACATATCGTTATCTTTATTGACCAGCAGAAGTTTGACCGTTGCTCCTGCTTTTATGATTATAGTTGGATTTACAAGCCCATATACGCCAAATGCAAACATTTTATCCTCTGACGGTGTAGCAATAATGGGAATGACTATATTATCTTTTGTAAATTCCACAGTATTAGTTTTCTTGTTTATAACAACACCTTCTTTTGGAACAGAGTAAAATGTTTTAAGTTGTGATTTTCCTATAATGCTAACTTTTGAATTTTGCATCATACGCATCATCTGCATCATATCTTTGTTCATCATACCATTACCGTTTTGCATCATTCTCATCATTCCAGACATGTTACCTTGACCTGGTTTCATCATACTGCCTGAGCCCTGCATCATGCCTTTGCCTTGGCCCGAATTCATGCTTCCTTGACCTTGCATCATCGTTCCGTTATTCATCATACCTTTTTGCTTATTACCCATCATGTTTTGCCTATTTTGCATCATGTTGCCTTGATTATTTTGATTCATCATTCCGCCGTTTTGAGTTTGTCTGTTTTGCATTCTGTTGTTGTTTTGTTAATTGCCGCCCATCATGTTTCCGTTTTGCATTCCATTTTTTTGATTGGAATTGTTATTCATCATGCCGCTGTTACCTTGGCTATTTTGCATCATTGTGCTGTTTGCAGTGTTTGAATTATCTGCCTGGTGTGCATTTGCAGCAAACTGTACACCCATTAACAATAAAGCACCCAAAGCTACACTAAAAATCTTCTTCTTCATCTTCAACCTCCTAAGGTTTTAATCTTTTATAATATCTTTTTTCATTTTTTCGAAAGTTTCCTTGTTTATTTCACCCTTTGCATAGCGTTCTTTTAGGATTCGCAGTGCTTCTGAGTCGTTATCTATGTATTCGTTATCCCAATAATTGGGATGCGGACCTTGTTTGTGAGTTCCACTTGAGAATTTTACAAGAAACACGATAATTATTGCAGCAAATATCAAGACCACTATTCCCATATAACCTCCTATCCAAGGAATTCCAAATCCATACATTCCGTGTAAGCTCATATTTCCTCCTTTCGGTTTACATTCATATCCACCCCTACTGGGTGGGGATGGATGTTCATCTACCAATTTACTCGTTTTGGAGAATATGTCAAGGAAAAAATAAAATTTATATAACTTTTATCCGTCTTTTACCCTTGACAATAGATTCATGCTAATATAAAGTTAGCTTATTACTAACTATTAGTTCTTCACCTTGAGAG
>WGBH01000398.1 GCA_015494435.1 Thiotrichaceae bacterium
CTATGAGGGCGTGGCTAAGCGTCATAATAGCGATGAAGTGATCGCAGAGTTTAGTTTAAAAACACAGGTGTTATTGGATGAAGTGCGCGCAAAAGGACGTATCCCTTTGATTATTGGTCGTGGTTTGACCGCTCGTGCGCGTGAAGCGTTGGGATTAGCACCTTCTGATATTTTTCGTACTCCTGTTGATCCTGAAGATACAGGCAAGGGCTATACACTGGCACAAAAAATGGTGGGGAGAGCCTGCGGTATGGAGGGCGTGCGTCCTAATATGTATTGTGAGCCTAAAATGACCACCGTAGGATCACAAGATACCACAGGGCCAATGACTCGTGATGAGTTAAAAGACCTTGCCTGTTTAGGTTTCTCTGCTGATTTAACCATGCAATCCTTTTGTCATACCGCAGCTTACCCTAAGCCCATTGATGTGAATACACATCATAATTTACCCGATTTCTTTATGACCCGTGGCGGTGTTTCTTTACGCCCTGGAGATGGGGTGATTCATTCTTGGATGAACCGTATGCTATTGCCTGATACGCTCGGTACAGGTGGCGATTCTCATACACGCTTCCCGCTGGGTATTTCATTTCCCGCAGGTTCAGGTTTGGTCGCCTTTGCTGCGGCAACGGGTGTCATGCCTTTGGATATGCCTGAGTCGGTTTTGGTACGTTTTAAAGGGGAAATGCAAACAGGGATTACATTACGCGATCTAGTCAATGCCATTCCTTATGCCGCCATTCAAGCGGGTTTATTAACAGTTGAGAAAAAAGGTAAAAAGAATGTTTTTTCAGGACGTTTGATTGAGATTGAAGGTCTGCCTGATCTTAAAGTCGAACAGGCCTTTGAACTGACCGACTCGGCGGCCGAACGTTCCTCATCTGCCTGTTGTATTAAGCTGAATAAAGAACCAATTATTGAATATCTCACTTCTAATATCACTATGTTGAAATGGATGCTTTCCGAAGGCTATGCTGATGCTCGCACGATTGAGCGTCGTATTAAAGCAATGGAAGCATGGCTTGCTAATCCTGAACTATTAGAAGCGGATTCTGATGCAGAATATGCAGAGATTATTGAAATTGACTTGAATGAAATCACCGAGCCTCTCTTGGCCTGTCCGAATGATCCCGATGATGTGAAACCTTTATCTGAAGTCGCTGGCGTGGCAATTCAAGAAGTTTTCTTAGGTTCTTGTATGACCAATATTGGGCATTTTCGCGCCGCAGGGAAATTATTAGAAAAAATCAAAGGTGCAGTGCCAACCCGTCTTTGGATAGCACCACCGACTAAAATGGATGAAAAACAACTAACTTTAGAAGGCTATTACAGCATCTTTGGAACGGCTGGCGCACGGACTGAAATGCCTGGCTGTTCACTGTGCATGGGGAATCAGGCGCGTATTGCTCCTAATAGCACCGCCGTTTCTACATCAACTCGCAATTTCCCCAATCGTTTAGGCGATGGTGCAGATGTGTATTTAGCCTCTGCTGAATTAGCGGCTATTGCAGCTATTTTAGGTAAACTGCCCACCGTTGAAGAATATAGGGGGTATGTTGCTGATCTTGATTTAATGGCGGATGATATTTATCGTTACTTGAATTTTAATGAGATTGAAAGCTATCAAAAAGCGGCAGATGGGGTAATTCCTATTATTGCGGTTTAAGGAAGTTCCAAGCAATGATGCGCGATGAGGTATATTACCCCGTCGCAATGTTTTTGGTTTTCTACCTCATTATTGCGAGAAAAATTGTCCAGTTTATAATGCGCGACGGGGTATATTACCCCGTCGCAATGTTTTTGGTTTTCCACCTCATTATTGCGAGAAAAACGTTGCTTTAAAAGCTCTACTTCTTATCCATTTTTCCAGCGATTACTCAATATCTTATCAATCGATAAGATACCTGGCCCAAAAGCAAAGATAACCGCTAACATTGTTCCCCAAATCATATGATCCTTCATACCCGCAGCACTAATATCAGGATATGAAATGGCAGCAACAACATTCAATACAAATAAACCAAGCGCAGCAGGACGGCTAAAGAAACCAACCACTAACATTACAGGCAATGCCAATTCCCCTGCCGTTGCCATATAAGCTGCTATTTCAGGCGGTAAAATTGGTACATTATATTCATATTCAAATAAAGACAAAGTCGATGACCAAGATTGTATTTTAGTCAATCCAGACATAAAAAATGCTTGTGCCACATAAAGACGAAAGCCGAGTAATAACAATGGCTTAATAGCAAAATCCATTGGAGCGCAGTCGCCCATTAAAAAGCCCGAAAGAAATTTTTTCATATAATTATGCTCCTTTTATTAATATTGCCTAATGATTTTGAGGAAGATCTATACTTCTAAGTAATTAAGTAAAGATGTTAGTCAATTTATGATTTAGTTGCTTTTACTTTTCCACCAGGAATTTTTTCACAAGTTCCTTTCGGTAGATAAACCCATTCATCTGCATCAGCATCGGTTTTTGCTTGACCTGCGCAGGCGTGTTCGCTATTTCCACAGTCATTTTTGCCTGCTTTTACAATACCTGTGCATTTTTCCATGCCTGCTTTGGTTGCAGTGGAAACAGTATCTGCTGATTTTGCATCCTCTTTTTTATCATCGTCACCACAGCCCGTTAAAAGGAATGTTGATAAAGCAAATGCAATAAAGATTGATGTAGAGGTATTTATATTATTATTCATTGAAAGATTATCCAGTTAGTTTTCCGACTGATTGTAAACTAATCAGTTTTGGAGAGTGTGATAATAATATAAAATTACCAAACTCTCACTTTTTACTGAATTACTTAGTTTTCTTCTTTGCTGGCTTCACTTTTCCGCCAACGATTTTTTTACAAACCCCAATAGGTACATAAACCCATTCTCCTGCATCAGCATCTGTTTTTGCCATACCTGCACAGGCATGTTTACTTGTACCACAATCATTCATACCCGCTTTAGCAATACCCATGCATTTTTCCATGCCAGGTTTACCAGCCATAGCCGATGAACTTAATGTGATTAAACCGACCACCATTGCAGCTGTTAACGTAATATTTTTGATTTTATTCATTGTTAAACTCCATAATATTAAAAATGCCTGTGTCGTCATTATGCGAAATATTATTAATTCATAATGCGTTATGAGCAACACAAGCGTTACGCAGTGACTAAAACTGTCCCATGCAAGCGTAATTACGCAAAGCTTGTTAATCTGGATGTCAATATTTTTATTTTTTTCTATTCTTTAGGAATTTTGCAATTACTTCTATCGTTTTTCAGATAAATAATTTCCTGATAAATATGCGTCTAAAATTATTTTTTATTCGTTTGTGAACACTCTTAGGAACTTCCTTACTATTTTAGATACAGGAATAAATTATATGCGTAAAATACGGATATCTTTAGTTTTTACATTTTCAGCATTACTATTAGCAAGTTTTCTTGTGGGTTGTAATCAAGAAGCAAGCCCAGAAAAAACGCTGAATAAAAAGGTAACGCATTCCACAGCGTTGAAATGGAAGCGTTGGACACCCTCCGTCTTTGCAGAGGCAAAAGAATCAAAGCGTTTAGTGCTGGTTGATTTCGCAGCAGAATGGTGTAGTTTTTGCAAAAAAATGGATCAAACAACATGGAAAGATCCACAAGTGCTTGCCATGATTAGGGAGAATTATATTCCTGTACGAGTCGATGATGAAATAGATGGTGAATTGGCTGAAAAATACCGTGACTATGGTCGTCCTGCTATTATTGTTTTAAATGCAGAGGGCAAAGAAATCTACAAGAAAACGGGATATCAAGCACCGCAGTGGATGTTATGGACATTGCAAGGCGTTCTTCAAGATAGCTAAGGAGTAGGACGACTCCAAAAAAATAAACAGCTTTAGAAGCTTTCTATTAAAAGACGCAAAGGAATAATTAAAATGAAACGTCGAAAATTCCTGCTATTAACCGCAGGTTTTGCACTCGGTGCAACTTTACCGCTAGGGGCTAAACAACGGCCTAATGTTGTGATTGAACCCAATAAACTGACAGGATTAAGTAGTGATCAATGGCAGGTGATGGATGCTGTTTTAGATCATCTATTCCCATCAGAGTCCACAGCACCTGGAGCAAAAGATGTTTATGCAACGGCATGGTTGCATAATGCGCTAGCGATGCCTGACACTGAGCAGTCGCACCGTGATTTTATGCGAGATGGTTTATTAATGCTGGAAAAGCTTGCTCATAAAACCCATCAACTCTCTTTTATCAAACTCAATCAAGAAAAGCGGGAATCGATTTTGCGTACTTTAGAGCAGGATGGAGAGGGCAGGGCATGGTTAAAAGAGACACTCCGTTATATTTTGGAAGCATTATTAACGGATCCTGTTTATGGCGGTAATCCTAAAAGCATTGGCTGGAAATGGCTACAACATCAACCAGGTTTTCCTCGGCCTGTGGTTGGTAAACGGTATTTTGAATTATGAATAAGGATTTTGATGTTTGCGTGATCGGCAGTGGCGCAGGAGGCGGGCCGATTGCCTACGAGCTTTCTAAAGCAGGTTATTCTGTTGTGGTGCTGGAAAAAGGTAAGTGGTTTACAGAAAATGATTTTTATAAAGATGAAATGGCGTGTTGTATTCACGAAGTTTTCACACCGAATTTAAAACAAGAACAACATGTGGTAGAGACTGAAAGGGGAGATGGTTGGCGCGTACAAAAAACCTCTGAATCTTCTTGGAATCTTTGGAATGGCAATCTTGTTGGTGGCTCTAGCAATTTTATGAGTGGATTTTTTCATCGTTTAAAACCGATTGATTTTAAATTAAAATCCACCTTCGGCGCTATTGAAGGCGCAAATATGGCAGATTGGCCGATTAGCTATGATGAGTTAGAGCCTTATTATGACAAGGTAGAAAAAGTAGTCGGTATTTCAGGCAAAGTGGTCAAACACAAGTTTCAAGAACCCCGTAGTAGCAAAGATTATCCTTATCCTCCACTGTCTTCACACCCTTTATCAAAAATGATTGATAAAGCTTGTGATGAACTGGGCATTACCTCTATTCCTCTGCCGCGTGCGATCCTTTCTAAACCCGCTTTGGGCAGAAGCAGTTGCAGTTATAATGGCTATTGCGGTGGTTTAGGTTGCTCCACAGGCGCAAAAGGCAGTTCTCGCGCGGCCTTATTAAATAAAGCCGTTGCCACAGGAAAATGTGAAATCTATCCTCAAAGCCATGTCACTCGCATTCTAAATAATGAAAAAGGACAAATTAGCGCCGTTGAATATTTTAATGCTAAAGGTGAAAAAAAACATATTGATGCAAAAATCTATGTAGTTGCCTGTCAATCGATTGAAACTGCACGGCTCTTACTCAATTCTAAAGGTAAAAAACACAAAAACGGTCTTGCTAATAGCAGTGGATTAGTCGGACAAAACCTTATGTTTGCAGGCGGGGGTGGTGGCTCAGGACGAATCAATTACGCCAAGTTTTCAGATAAAAAAGTTGAAGAATTACGTCTAAAC
>WGBH01000399.1 GCA_015494435.1 Thiotrichaceae bacterium
AGTCAATGATTGAGAACCTCTCAATCAGGGTTCCGCAGTATAGAACATACCGCTTTGAAAAAATGGTTTTAGTTACATATCCAATGACTAAAAGCTTATATTTGACGATAAAAGGCATGATTATTCACGTAATATATTCTCAATTATTATGTTATACACTCCTCATATTTATGTAAAAATATATTATTTTATATGATAGTATGTGAAAAATTATTACTGTTAGTAGCCCTATACATTATGCCTGCCATGAGCAATACAAAGACAAAGCAACAACAAAAAGTAAATCTTCTGGATTTTACCACTGAAAAACTAAAAGATTTTTTTATTGAAAAAGGGGAAAAGCCATTTAGAGCAACACAAATTATAAAATGGATGCATCAATATTGTGTTGATGATTTTGATCAGATGACCAATGTCAGCAAGGCATTGCGTCATGAGTTGCAAAAAATTGCAGAAATTCGTGCTCCAGAAATCGTCCTTGATAAAGCATCATCCGATGGTACGCATAAATGGTTATTACGTCTTGAGGATGGTAACTGTATTGAGACGGTTTTTATTCCTGAAAAAGACCGTGGGACATTATGTGTCTCATCACAGGTCGGTTGTGCTTTAGATTGCACTTTTTGTTCCACAGCACGACAAGGATTTAGCCGTAATTTAACCGTAGCGGAAATTATTGGACAACTTTGGGCGGCTAAACGTAGTTTACAACCTGAAGCAGGCAGTGAACGTATGATCAGCAATGTGGTTATGATGGGGATGGGGGAGCCTTTATTGAATTTCAATCCTGTCATTGATGCAATGAAATTAATGCTAGATGATAATGCTTATGGACTTAGCAAACGTCGAGTTACACTCAGTACATCGGGGGTTGTCCCTGCACTTAATCGTTTACGAGATGAAGTTGATGTATCACTTGCGCTATCCTTGCATGCGGGTAATGATCAACTGCGGGATAAACTGGTTCCTATTAATAAAAAATATCCAATTAAAATGTTGATGGATGCCTGTAAACGTTTTATGCAAGGCAAAGCAGCCAGAGAACGTATTACAATTGAGTATGTGATGCTCGACGGGGTTAATGATAGTGATCAAAATGCACGAGAATTAATTTATACGCTCAAAGGGGTTCCTTGCAAGGTTAATTTAATCCCATTTAATCCTTTTCCTGATACACGCTACAAACGCTCATCTGCAAAACGAATCAATCGGTTTAGGGATATTCTTATTGCATCGGGATTGATTGTGGTTACTAGAAGAACACGCGGTGATGATATCGATGCCGCTTGTGGACAACTAGCAGGGCAAGTTAATGATCGTAGCCGTCGTGACATTCATTTTTTGCGTATAGAAAAAGAGACTTAAAATATCATGTTAGCAATAAAAATAATAATAAAGAATCTCCTTAGAGTCATGCTAGTGTTACTTGTTTTTAGCACCTCACTTGGTTTATTGAGCGCTTGTAGTTCACAAAGCAAAAAAGCAGATAAAAACAGTGCAGCACGTTATAATGCCGAACTAGGTGCTAAATATTTGCAAATGGGTCGGCTAACATTAGCGAATCAAAAATTAGAAAAAGCGTTAAAACAAGATCCAAATTCCAGCAAAGTCAATCATTCCTATGCCTTATTAAAACAAAAAATAGGTGATATGGATGCTGCAAGTAAATATTTTAAAAAAGCGGTTAAAATAAATCATAAAGACCCCAATCTACTCAATAATTACGGTTCTCATCTTTGTCAAATAGGGCAGTATAATGAGGCGCTGAAACAATTTGATCTAGCATTGCAAAGTCCCTTTTATAAAACACCTGAATTTGCCTATACCAATGCTGGTATTTGTTTACGAAAAATGCAAAACGACATAAAAGCTGAACAATATTTCCGCAAGGCATTACAAAAAAAGACTAATTTTGGCTCTGCTCTATTTGAAATGGCAAAATTAAACTATGATCAAGGTCGTTTCGCAAAAGCACAGGCATTTTTATTACGATATGATGATAATAATTTACCTTCAGTAGAATCATTAGCATTATGTACGCAAATTAATACACAATTAGGAAATACAGATAAAGCGGATCGTTGTTTAGAAAAGAAACTTCATTTATTCTCTAAATGAACTGATTAAGAAATTTTAAGTTATCAATCAATCCATATTGTATGATTGTATGCTATGGATTGATTAACTTAGAGCTTGCTTGTATCGTTATTAAGAATCCATACCACTAACACGGATAGACTAAGGCTTACGAATAATGTCAGAGACAAAAGTAGAAGCAGAACAGCAAACTAAGAAAGAAATTGAAGGGAAACTCGGTTCACTTTTAAAAAGCTATAGAGAACAAAGTGGATATGATATTTATGAGGTAGCTGAAGCACTTTGTTTATCCCCTGCAATCATTCAAGCACTAGAGAATGAGGATTTTGATAAACTACCTGAATCTCCTTATATTCGGGGCTATCTACGCAGTTATGCTAAGTTTGCAGAAATTGATTCTAAAGAAATTATTGAGCTTTATGAGGCTCAACGTGGGGTAGACCCACAAGATATGGAATATCATTTCAAACCCAATAATAATTTATCCAAACCAGCTATCTCCGCAACAACACTACGGTTAGGGGCAATTGCTTTATTATTGGTTATTTTAGTCGCTCTTAGCATGATACCTGCTGTTAATCAGTGGATCAGTGAGACATGGATTGGATTTTCCAAACAAACGGCTCAAAAAAATTATAATAATGCAACCCATAACAAAGCTATTTTAGCAGTTAATCAAATTGAAAAACCCGAGCCTTTACCAGGGGATGAAGAAGAACAGTCTTCTAAGGAGTTAGAAGAAACCACTAAAAATTCTGACTCGGCGGTATTATCTGAGACAGTATCGAAACAACCTGAAAATAGTATCCTAGATAAAGATAAAAAGAATAGTCCAGACAGTACGGATGAAAAAAACATCAATGCAAATGAAGAAAAAACAAAATTAAGGTTTGTGTTTAAAAAAGAAGTCTGGATGAGGATTAAAGATAATAATCGAAAGGTTGTTTTTCAATCTCTCTCTCCTGCTGGGACTGAGAAAGAACTGAAACTAAAAACACCGCTTACCTTTCGTATTGGAAACGCACAAGGTATTGAAATTTACGTCGAAGGAACACGTCTAGATATCACAAAATATACGGTAGGCAGTGTCGCTACTTTCAAAATAGAATAAATAACTTATGGCAAAAAATATCCAATCAATACGAGGGATGCACGATATTCTTCCCTCACAATCTGCTTCTTGGCAATATTTAGAAACAACAATTCGTAGATTATTTAATAGTTACGGTTATCGAGAACTCCGTACTCCTATTATTGAACCTAGCGAATTATTTTCGCGTGGTATTGGCGAAGTGACGGATATTGTAGAAAAAGAAATGTATACCTTCACAGATCGTAATGGGGATAGCTTATCTATGCGCCCCGAAGGAACAGCAAGCTGTGTACGTGCGGGCATTCAACATGGTTTACTGCACAACCAGCAACAACGTATCTGGTATACAGGGGCTATGTTTCGTCATGAACGTCCACAAAAAGGGCGTTATCGTCAATTTTATCAGGCAGGTGTAGAAACCTACGGTGTTGCTACTCCTGATATTGATGCTGAGGTCATTGCCCTTGGTGCACGATTATGGAAACAATTAGGTCTTAAAAAGATTAAACTACAATTAAATACACTGGGCAGTGATGAGGCTCGTCAACAATATCGTGAGGTGCTCATTGACTATTTTTCTGCACACTATGATCAATTGGATGAAGATTCACAACACCGTTTGCATAAAAACCCATTGCGTATTTTAGATACAAAAAATCCTCATTTAGAAGATATTGTTGCAGCAGCACCGAATCTAATGGAGTATTTAGATCAAGAATCTAAACAACATTTTGAAGGATTATGCACTCGTTTAGAGAGTTTAGAAATAGACTATGAGATTAATCCACGTCTAGTACGTGGCATTGATTATTATAATCGTACAGTGTTTGAATGGGTGACTAAAGAGCTAGGCGCACAAGGAACGATCTGTGCAGGTGGTCGTTATGATGGACTGGTCAAACAGCTCGGTGGTAGAGCAACCCCTGCCTGTGGCTTTGGGATTGGTTTAGAGCGTTTATTATTGTTGATGGAATCTCAAAAAATCCAAACACCTGCACTAAAACCGCATATTTATCTTGTATTAGCAGGAAAAGAGGCACAAATAGCAGGAGTAAAACTTGCTGAAACGCTACGTGATACGCATGCTAACTTATCTTTACAATGCAATCTAGCCGCTGGAAGCCTTAAAGCACAAATAAAGCGTGCTGATAAATCAGGAGCAGAATATGCTATTATTCTTGGCGGTCGTGAAATTGAAGAGAACACTGTTACGATAAAAGCATTGCGTTATCATGCTGAACAACTCACTCTTTCACAACATGAATTAAATAACTTCATTCAAAAAAATATACTGACATAATATCAAGGGGAAGCAGATGACCGATTTAATGACTGGCTTAAAAACAGATGAAGAAAAAGCAGAAGAAATAAAACAGTGGTGGAAAGATAATGGTACCTCTGTTTTAGCAGGCATTGCTTTAGCGATTGCAGCTACCTTTGGCTGGCAACAATGGCAAGCCTATCAAGTGACACAATCAGAAGAAGCATCCGCTCTTTTTTCAAAAATTAGCAAAGGGACTGTGATTGATAAAGCAGGCACTCTTGATAAGTTAATTAACGATTATAGCTCAACACCCTATGCTGCTTTGGCAGCCCTGGAAAAGGCAAAAGATGCAAAAGACAGCGAATCTGCTATTGCAGCATTGCGTAATGCCACAAACTCTAAAGAAGTGAATATTGCACGCATTGCTACCTTACGTTTAGCACGTATGCTAATTGCAGAAGGTGAATTAGATCAAGCTAACAGACTACTGAATAAAACACTGCCTTCTGCCTATACCTCATTGGTTGAAGAGCTAAAAGGGGATTTACATTTAGCAAAAAAAGAGATTAATCAAGCACGGCAATCCTATGATCGTGCTATTCTCAGTGCGGGTATAGACTCGGTTAAATTCTTGAAAATGAAGCGCAGTAATCTCGGCGAGGGAGCATAAAAAGCGTGAAAAAAAGACTACTAGTACAATCCGCTCTATGGACAACGGTTCTATTACTAGGCTTGCAAGGATGTAGCGGGCAAAATGCAGGTAGTCAGCTTTTTTCACAACAAGAAGCCATTGTCCCACTTAAAAAACTTAAAGATATTAATGCAAGTCTTGCTGTTAAAACACAGTGGAAAGTACAAACCGATAGTGCCTCTGTCAATAGCAAAATTCATCCCTATCTAACAAATAACGCCGTTATTGTCGCAGGTGGTAAAAAAATTAGCGCATGGGATAAATTAACAGGTAATCCCCTTTGGCATCAATCCATTAACGAGAGAATCAGCGGAGGTGTCAATGGTGGCAATGGCATTATTTTCTTAGGAACAGACCACGGTAACGCCCTCGCTCTTAATGAAAAAACAGGCAAAATATTATGGATTAAGCATTTAGATACCGAAATTCTTAGTCTATCTATTGCAAAAAATGGACGTATCATATTTCGCACTATTGACGGCAAACTGCATGGTTTAGCAACGCAAACAGGCAATATTATTTGGCAACATCAACAATTGACTCCCGTTCTTTCTCTGTATGGTGCAAGTACCCCTGTTATCGTTGGACCTTATGTGGTTGCAGGATTTGATAATGGCAAACTAGCAGCTTATGAACTGCAAAATGGAACGACCGTATGGGAAACCACACTAACACTACCGCGTGGTAGTAATGAATTAGATAAAATGGTTGATGTGGATGGTAAACTTAGCCCATTAGGTAGCGCTCTATTCGCCACTAGCTTTCATGGTCGAGTTTCTGGCATTGACTTAAAAACGGGTAAAGTTCATTGGGCAAAAAAACACTCCTCCTACACAGGAGCGGATGCAAATATTGAGGGCGTATACACGGCCGATGAAGCAGGTAATATTTGGCGATTAGAACCGCAAACAGGCAATCCCCTCTGGAAAATGGATGATCTAATAGGTAGAGCGCCTACCGCACCAACGCTTATTGGTTCAAATTTAATCGTGGTTGGAGATAGAAAAGGTAATTTACACTTTATTAATACCCGAAATGGACAATTTGTCGCTCGTATAAAAGGTGATCCAAAAGGATATAATGTCGCATCAAAAGTGGAGGAAAAAACAGTTTACAGCTTAGGGCGTAGTGGAATACTTACCGCAATAACTGTACCGTAGCCTAACCTCCAGTACAACGAACTTACCATTCGTTGTACTAGTATGGTTAGATATTATAAAATTTAATCATCAACTTTTTCTAACGGTGGAGAAGGCGGTAGTTTTGAAAGTTTATTGATTTTATAAATTCCCCAACTAAAGAAAGCGATGATAAAAAGTATTGTAAAAGAAGACAAAAATAGCATCTGTATTGATGTGATATCCATGATAAATCCTCCAGAAATAAAACAGTGTGGTTTCAGTCTAAAAGAAGTATGAAAGAAAGACATTGCGATAGATCAAGCATCAAGCATTTAGTAGTAGGATAAATATTGAGAAAAATAAATAAAAATAGCCGTAAGAAAAAATGACTCAACAAATTAGCCTCCCTTATTTTGAAAATTCTGCTGATTTATTCTCACCATTTGCTGATCAGGACTGGAGTATATTTTTAGATAGCGCTTACCCATCAGATCATGCGGGGCGTTATGATATTTTAGTGGCTGAACCAATCGCAACGATTGTGGCTGAGAAAAATATCACCACAGTCACAACAGACGCATTTCATCAGCAATATACGGATCTTTCCCCTTTTGATGTCTTGCGTATCACTCTTAATAAATATACCCCTAAAAAAAGCAATTTGAAGCAACAATCGCTTCCTTTTCAAGGTGGTGCATTAGGTTATTTTAGCTACGATCTTGCACGTACCCTTGAAAAAATTCCCAGCCTTACAGAAGATGCGGAGCATTTACCTGACATGGCAATCGGTATTTATACATGGGCCATTGTTGTTGATCATCAGCATAAAAAAACCTATTTAACAGGGGATATTATTAAAAAAGAACCACAATGGAGCTGGCAAAAGCTAATTAAAACCTGTAGCTATCTCCCCTCCTCCCAGCCTGACTTTGAATACAAGCAGGACGACTTTATTGTCACTAGTGCGGTTAAATCAAATCTTAGTTATGCTCAATACCGTAAAGCCTTTGAACAAATAAAACAGTATATTATTGCTGGAGATTGCTACCAAATTAATCTTACGCAACGGTTTTCAGCATCCGCAAGAGGAAATCCTTGGCACGCTTACCAACAATTAAGAACACTTAATCCTGCGCCTTTTTCTGCTTATATCAATACATCTTTTGCACAGATTCTTAGTTCATCCCCTGAACGTTTTTTAAAAACACAGCAAAACAATGTAGAAACAAAGCCAATCAAAGGCACTCGCCCTCGTTTAAATAATCCTCAAGAAGATCAAAAACAAAGTGTAGCTTTACATTCCAGCTTAAAAGACCGTGCAGAAAATGTCATGATTGTTGATTTACTTCGCAATGATATCGGGCGTGTTTGCAAAACAGGTAGTATCACTGTACCGACCTTATTTGGTATTGAAAGTTATGCTACCGTGCATCATTTAGTGAGTACCATACGAGGGAAATTAGCCACAAATAAAGATAATCTTGATTTATTAAGCGCCTGCTTTCCCGGAGGCTCTATTACAGGCGCACCCAAAGTTCGCGCAATGGAAATTATTGAAACATTAGAGCCACATCGTCGAGGAATTTATTGTGGCACGATTGGATACCTTGGTTTCAACGGTAATATGGATAGCAATATTTCCATACGCACCTTGGTTTATAGTCAAAATACGATTCGCTATTGGGTCGGTGGAGGCATTGTATACGACTCTGATATTGATGAAGAATACCAAGAAGCCTTAGATAAGGGTAAAGCGTTATTAAAACTATTAAATAATTGCTCCATTATTTAAAGGACAGTAAATCTCCAATTTGAAGCGTACCGATAGTGTCATGAATAACATTCTGCCCAAAATAAACATTATTGCCTTGCTTTCGATAGCGCATCAATGTTTGTAGAGGCTCCACCCCGTTACGCTCTCCCGTTTTAGGATCTACCGTTGTAAGAATACAACGAGAACAGGGTTTCACACCACGCATGGGAATTTTTCCCAAGGTGAATTGATGCCAATGATCTTCTGCAAAGGGATTGCATCCGCTAACCACAATATTAGGTCGAAAACGTTCCATCTCGACTTTTTTCTCTAAACGTTGATTAAGATCATCTAACGAGGCGGTTGATATCAATAAAATTGGAAAACCATCAGCAAAGCCTGTGCGATCACCTTCTTTAGAAAACTCTCGATCACATTGTCTAACTTCATCATCAGGAATATAAACCAGATGACATTTAATCCCTAATGCTTCAAACAGCCAATCATCAGCCGCTTGACCAACGCGCTGCGCTGTCACTGTATCCTTCCAAATATTAACCAATAAAGTCTTTTTTGGATTAGCAACGGGGACAATAAAATCCTCTCGCCCAAACTGAGTAAGAATAAGTTGCTTATTAATAAATTTAGGTTGAATCAAGGCCATCTTAGGCACTTTACGTTGACTTAGAAAGTCTCCTGAAGGAGACACTAACATCCAACGACGATCATACTTCAATCCCATTTTATCAAGCGGTGAACTTTGCAAGCGAATCCCCGCCAATGATTTAACGGGGTAAATATAAAGCGAGCTGATCGTTATTTTATTTGGCATCAATAATTAGTCACGATAAACAATAAAGCTACGCTTTACATAACGACTTCGAGGAAAGCGTCGCTTAATTTTATTTCTTATCGTTTTAGCTTCTTCTTTTTGTGCGTAAGGACCAATACGCACTTGGTACATCTTACGACCACGTATTTCCGATGAAACAATAAAAGTAGAATAGCCTTCAGCGGCAAAACGATCCATTACTTTTGTTGCATCATCTAAATTGTGGCTGGCAGATATTTGTATACTATAGCCAGATTTATCTGTAGCGAAGGGATTGATGGTTTCATTAATACTCGTTGCAACATTGGCAATTGAAGGAGGCACAGCAATAATACCTTTTGATTTAAGTATAAGGAGTCCAAGAAAACCAATAGCGGCAATAAGGAGACCAATCACAAGATTTGAAGCACCTTTTTGATAATGTTTCAATGAGAGGCGGGGTATTTTTACAGTCATAAGGCATTCTTCCTGAATGGTTAGATTTACAACATGAGGTTCCTATCACTGATAATAGTACAGCATGATGATTTACGTCCACTATTAAGCCTATTTGATTGAAAAATAATTTAATAATCCCCTTAATTTATAGATATTTTTCAATCTGAAGTAATAATTTATCCACTACGCCATTATGTAAGCGCATAAATTTATTACATTTCCTTTTTATATCATATTTTTCTGTTAAAGCAGTAAATGTTGATGTTTGATTAATCACTACTCTATTAGTGAGTAGTTTTATTATACGTTCTTGAATGGCAATAGGTGTCTTTTCCACCCAAGCAATCCGAGCCTTGCAAAGTGGAGGGTAAATATCATTAAAATTAAAAATAAAGTGCCCACTAATGACAGGAACGCCAAGTGCCGTTGCTTCAAGCGGATTATGCCCACCTGTTTTGACCAAACTACCACCAATAAAGGCAATATCCGCGCTAGCATACCAAAGCAACATTTCCCCCATACTATCCCCTAAAATAATATCGGTACTGTACAAAAAGAGCTGATTATCACTACGTTTTTGTATTGAATAAGGACTTGTTGATAGTAATTTTTCAACTAAATTAAATCGTTCAGGATGACGTGGCACAATAATCAATAACAAGGTCGGGAAGTGTTGTTTAAGCTGTTTAAATATTGCTAATAAAATCTCATCTTCACCTGCATGAGTACTAGCAACAACCCATACAGGACGCTCTATTCCCCATTGTGTTCTTAATTGTTGCCCTTGAGTTAAGATTGTTTTTTCAAGGCTAATATCAAATTTAATATTACCTGTTAGTTTTAATTGCTTTATTGATGCACCAAGAGAGACAAAGTGTTGTCCATCCTCCTCACTTCTAACTGCAATCAAGCTAACATAGGACAATGTTTCACTGACTAATGATTTAATCCGTAAATACTGTTGCGTTGATTTCTTCGATAAACGTGCATTAAGCAACAGGATAGGAATATTTTTATTGGCACAACTAGCATACAGATTCGGCCAAATTTCTGTTTCCACAACAATCAAAAGCTGCGGTTTCACTATTGCAATAAAAGGCTCAACGAAAGAAGGTAAATCATAAGGAAAATAACTATGCAATACACGCTTTGCAAATAACTTATTGACCGTTGCAGAGCCTGTTGGAGTAGTCGATGTAATTAGCAGTGAATGCTGTGGGTAGTCTTTTAATAATCTCTCAATCAAAGGTTTAGCGGCAATTGTCTCTCCGACCGAAACAGCATGTAACCAAATAATTTTTTTTCCTAAAACATCGCTAGGTACTCTACCTAAGCGTTCTTTGATACGAAAACGGTACTCTTTGTTGTAACGACTTTTCAATAATAAGCGTAACAAAATAAGCGGTAGCAATAGATATAAAAGTACAGAATAAATAAAACGATAGAGTGACATATTTAACTTTTTATATAAAGATAGAAAAAACTTATCATTGATTATTAATTATGCTAAGCTGGCTAAATGATTATATATATTAATCATCATAATAGAATAATATGAAGCTTTGGGAGGGGATCAACCGAAGAGGATGTCTAAAATGAAAGCAAAACAATCTTTAGCTGTAGTGATATCAACCATTTTGTCACTCGCTGGAGTAACGGGGTGCAGTACAACCCCAGAGGTAAAACAAACGAATAAATACCAGAAAACCGCTAAATACCAGAAAAATCAAAAGAGTATTCAGTACAGAAAGATAGCACGTAATGTCAGTGATAGGCAAATATTCAATGAAATCTATGCAGATGCCGTCGCACTTGGTTTTGATAAGCGTACTATGTTGAACTATAAAAAACAAAAATCAAGATATAATAGACACCTTGCAAACAGAAAAAGACAAACATCTCGATATAAACGAACCACAAAAAAATACGCACAATATACACCGCGATATAAGCGAACCATAGAAAAATACGCACAACGTACATCTCGATATAAGCGAACCACAAAAAAATACGCACAACATACACCTCGATATAAGCGTGCATACAAACGCTCAGCACCAATAGCTAAGCGATATACAAAAAGATACCCAGCATACGTAGCCCCAACGCCACGCTATTATCGTACTCCATATGTACGACAAGTAGTGAGCTACAACCCTGCTCCCCGATATAGACAGGTCTTCAGACCTAATAATAGAATATGGGTGCGTCCAGCAATACATCGTCCACAAATTCAAAATCGCCCGCGCTTTAATACTAACAGCAACCACCAACAAACATACAATATGGGTAATATGTGGAATCGTGTCAAAGGTGGCTTTCGCATGGGAACAGAATTGCACAATCCAACCGTGCAAAAAGTACTCCGTCACTATACGAGTAATCCAGCACGTTTAAACCGTATTTTTTTACGTTCAACGCAATACATGCACTTTATCCTGTATGAGTTAAAACGCCGTGGAATGCCAACAGAATTAGCCCTACTACCAATGGTAGAAAGTGCTTTCAAAAATAGAGCACTCTCACGCTCTGGTGCAGCAGGAATGTGGCAATTTATGCCCGCAACAGGAAAAGACTTTGGTCTTCGACGTGCAACAAGTTTTGATGCACGTATGGATATCTTTGCATCAACACGCGCAGCACTAACCTATTTACAAAAAATAAATAGAGAATTCAATGGTGACTGGTATCTTACCTTGGCAGCTTATAATATTGGACAAAACAGAGTTCATCGAGAAATAGCGAAAAACCGTCTAAAAGGTCGTAGAACAGATTATTGGAGCCTCTCTTTACCCAAAGAAACGCGAGAATATGTACCACGTTTACTCGCTTATAAAGAAATTTTTTTACATCCACAAAAATATGGCGTGCGTCTACCAAGCGTTTCTAATCATGCCGTCATTGCACAAACTAGCGTCAATCGAGCCATTGATTTAAGACAAGCCGCCAGAATCGCAGGACTACCCGCTTTTACTTTGGTGCGTCTCAATCCGCATTTTAAAAATGGCATTACCAATCCACGTCTATCAAGAAAAATCGTATTACCACGTCAACATGTAGAGCGTTTACGTAATGCAATTCAAAGAGCACCCACAGTAAAAATAAAACGCTATTCCTATCGAGCCAAACGTAAATCCAGATATTACAGTAAAAAAAGAACACATATCGTTAGACATCGTGTTCGTAGAGGCGAAACATTGCAGAATATAGCAGTACGTTATGGTACAACCATTACAAAAATTATGCGCCTAAATAGAATGCGAAACACACGTTTAATTACAGGTAGCCGTTTAAAAATTGCAACGAGAAACACCTCACGCTATAGAAGAGGCTAGCAATAAACCTAACCCTATTAAGAGCGGGCTTGACTCGCTCCTCCTATCTTTTCTAAAAAAACACTTGCCTCTAAATTTCCTTGCTCCTCAACTCCCGTCTAGAAACGTACTCACCTGTTAACGAAGGCAAAACCCAGCTAAGCGATAAGCTCTCAGCCAATACATCAAGGGCTTCATTGGCTTTTTTAGCATGGTGTTTTAGCCAAATAAGTAGTATTTTTAGGTCTTCAATATAGGCTTGCATCTGCATAAGATTGGCAAACTCTAGGAAAGGTTTGCCTTCCCTTTCAGCGGTTTCTTTTAACCACGTTAAACGTCCAAAATGATCAGGTAAGTTCTTATTTTCTCCGTTCTTTTCTCCTTCCTTATTGCTTTTTTCTTTATCACTGACAAAGAGTTTATGCGAGGCATGGAGCATTGTATTCGCATGCTTAAGCACGATTAAATTTCCATTTCGTTCCGCTTTAGCCAGTACGATAAATAAACCAACAGGGTTGTAGATAATTTCACTTTTTTCTTTGATTCTATAAACATCAATCACCCGTTGTTGCTGATTAGGAGTAAGACCCTGCAAGGCTTTGAAGCAGGGAGCCTGCTGATTTGGCTCGATGGTTTTGGGTAAATCGACAGCAACAATATTTATATTATCATCAACAACAACATCATTTTGCTTAATTTCTGGCAAAGAGACTTTTTCTTGCTCTTGCAAATTCTCAGCGGTTGCGGTTTGTTGTTGTGGTTGAATAGATGTAGGGTTAAAAGATGTAAAGGTTATATTATGTAGTATACCGTTTTTCGGGGGATTATTCCGAATTTCGGGAGCGTATCCCATTTGTTGGGGAATTTCTCTATTTTTCGGAAGATGTGGCGTAAAAAATTGCGCATTTTCTTCTAAAAATTTTGCAGAAATTTGATAACGGCATTGGTAATAACGCGAAGGTTTCGCTTCAAATAAACCGCTATCACTCGATGCTCCAGTTTTTAACTCTAGGTTTCTATTGACATGTTAAATTGTTAAAATTCAATGATTAAGGATATGAAAAGGTAATAGATCATAAGGGAAATTATATGTTTACAGAAAAAGATATTGATAGCGATGTGTTAAACCTAATACAGAATGCAACATCTGGAAGAGAAAAATTAAAAATTCTATTTGCAAGTTATCCTAATGTAGAATCTGTCTCTTATACACAT
>WGBH01000400.1 GCA_015494435.1 Thiotrichaceae bacterium
GTATAGAAGATACCGCTTTGAAAAAATGGTTTTGGTTGCATATCCAATGACTAAAAGCTTATATTTGACGATAAAGGGCATGATTATTCACGCAATATATTCTCAATTATTATGTTATACACTCCTCATATTTACGTGAAAATATATTATTTCATATGATAGTATGTGAAAAATTATTGCTATTAGTAGCCACGTCCCATTTGTTTTAGAGCTTGTCGTACAACATCCCAGTTTTTAGGATTATGTTAGGATCATGATAACGTAGAAAGGCTTTGTGCAATTGACGTTGTTGTCCACTGCGCGGGGTTTTAACGGACTCGGCATCTCGGGTGATTTTTTTGAGTGGATTTAATTGCGCTTGAATTTAGGATGACTACCAATGTCGAGGCAGTTTTTTCTCAATGCTAATGCGTTTTTTATCAATATCTATATAGCCACCTTTGCGTAACTCGGTCAAAATACGCGATACCATCTCGCGGGATGAGCCGACCATCTCTGCAATATCTTGTTGAGTGAGGCGCTCTGTTACTATTTTGCCATTTTTTTCTTGTGATTCTTTATAAAGCACTTGAATAACACGTCCATAAATATCCAGCGAGGTTAAACTGCAAATAGTCTCATCAATATCACGAATACGTGCGGTTAAAGCTTTAAAAATAGAGTAACTCAATTCAGGATGTGTTTTTAAAAAGGCATCAAATTGAGGGTAATTAAGTTGTAATGTCACTGTTTTTTCTAGTGCGACCACTGAGGCAGAACGTGGTTCTGCATCTAATAGACTGAGCTCACCACAATAATCACCAGCGCTTAGAAAAGCGAAGATGGTTTGTTTTCCATCTTCATCATTACTGAAAACCTTAACACGACCTGTTTTTATTAAGAATAAACTACGCGATAAATCACCTTGAGAGATCAGTGCTTGATTGCGTTTAAACTCTTTTTTTACCATTAAAGAGGCTAGTTTTTCTAGCGTATTGCTATCTAGTGCAAAAAATAAAGGTATTTTAGACAACATTTTGTTACATCCATCAGTTGTATTGAAAGATTGTTAAGAAGTTTAAAGAAACAAACTCACCCATCCTTACCTACTCTTTTATCCATATTGTGCATCTTTTAATATGATTTAATCAGAAATAATATTTAAGTCGGTGGAACTCCTAAATACTAGTACATTTTTGAAGAAAGGTTATTAGTATATTTGTACAGCCTCTAAAGCTTTAATTTCTGCGGAAAGTTAATTTGTGAACATTTGTGAATATGTATTGGATGAATAAAAAGGTGTTAAAAACTTATAACCTCCCATCCTTTAGGTTGAATGCTTCCATCTGATAATAAAATCTTCTGCTGGGCGCTAATACCCATATAACGATTTAAATTATCGCTATTCATACGTCCAAAGGCAGTGCGGAAAATAATCTCCTTGGATTTTAACTCTGTTAGAGCCCCTAAAAGCGCCTTATCCGTACCCACTGTGATTTTTTTATAATGGGATTTATTTTCCAGTTCAATAATCCACTGTTTCATCGCAGAGAATTTCGGCTTCATTGCATAGGAAGTATCAACAACTAATAAAATTTTGGAGCTGTTATTGCGAAGGTAAAGATGAGTTGCCCCCCATGCACTAAGATGCAAGAGAATAAAAACGGAAAATATTTTAATAATTTTCATGTTCAGTCCTTACATCTCAGAATTCAATAAATTACCGATACGATAGGATGCAGAGCTAGCGCTGGCTTTGATATACGCACCTTCTGCTAATGCCGCCATTTGTTTAAGGTGTTCTGAGCTTAATTCATAGGCGACGGTGTGAATAGGAATACCCGCCCATTCTAGTGCAGACTTAACATCTTCAAAGTCTTGTCCTCGATTAGTTTCGCCATCTGATAAGACAAAAATTACTTTTTTATAGCCAGGATGGGTTTTATCAAATTCTCTTAGGCGATCAACAGCCACTAATACCGCATCATTTGTTGCCGTTTTTCCTCCTGCATATAAACGCTCGACAGCACCAATAAATAATGCTTTTTGTTGCAAATTAAAAGGCCTAATAAATAAATCGACATTTACTCTATCATTATAAGTAATTAAACCAATGGCATTATTAGTGCTAATTAAATCAGAGGACTCAATTAAGGCTTTTTTTAGATTTTTAAGACGTGAACCTTCCATTGAACCTGAGGTATCTGCGACAAAAAAGGCAGCGATGGGTCTACCACCTGATTTTTTCTGTTTCCATAGTTTTTGCGCCTGTCCTATGATGGAGTTATCTTTAAGCTGATAAGCATTTTTGTAATCAGGATTGCGGTTAAAACCATAGTCATGCATTTTTTTCTTTTGTGACTGCATAAAAGTATTGAACATTTTCAATACTTCACGTTCGCTTTTATCTGCCTCTGGGGTGGCATATAAAGGACTGTCATGGCGTATACCAAAGGGAATAAATTGATAATCATTCATGCCACTGACATTAATCCACGATTGATATTCCATCACAAAAGCATCTAGTACACCGCTACCGAGTGTTGCATCACGCATTTGTAGTGTATTTTGTGCTACAAAAGGAACACCTGTTTGGAAGGCTTCAAAGGCACTGGCAACATCGGGCGATAGCATTTGGGATTCATCCCCTTGAGCAAATGAATTCAAAATGGTAAGGAGAAAGTTAAGACCCGTGCTAGATTGATAAGGGTTGGTATAGCCCATTGCAAATGAGCCAGCACTGACATTGGTAAGTAATTTCCCTATGTCGAGTTTACCGTTTTCACTAATTTGATCCAGTTTGGATTTTTTAACCACAATACCCGCGGTATTGGGTGCTGTTTTTTCAACAATGGTTTCTGTTTTAATACCATTGGCATTGAGCATATCTGCCCAAAGAAAATTACTAGGAGAATAGCCATCGGGAATATATTGATGTGCTAGCATAAACTGTGCACCTAGACCAGAGGCTATCTTGCGTATATTAATAACGGCTACTTTTCCAGTTGAGGTTTTTTTACCGAGTTGATTAAACTGATTTGCCATTTCAATATAAAAACCATCACGTCCTTTACCTGCCTTTTCTGATGAAGTAAATATTTCAACTACTTCGGTACTCTTGCTATCGTGTGCATTCAGTGTCAACGGGTATTCCGCTAAATCAGGTAACATTGAGAGTAAATTGGTTTTAGTCAACTGAATATTAGCCCTGACACGATTTTCGTTATAGCTTGGCTTAATCTCTTTTTCGACCAGCTTATGTATGGTTTTAAAGGCTTGTTCTTTGCTTTCAATACCTGAACCACAAGCAGTTGTTAACAGGAGAAGTAAGCTAACTATCATAAGAGGTGATATTTTCATTATGCTATATTGTTGGAGTATTTGTTTATTAAATGGATGATTCATAATTATCTATTGTGGCTTAATAGGATGAAAGATTGTGTATTCCTTCTTAAATTGATTAAATTTAACTCTCAACCTGAATGGATTTTCGCTGTTTTCTTGGCAATTTCAGCCAAACTAACCAGTCGTGATAGCGTATCAAGACGCTCAAATTCATTAAAAGATTTTATATTTGCAACTTCAACGGCTGTTTCCATTAATGCGTTAAATAGCTTGCGGTTTTCTTCTAGCAGATTATTAAGACGTGACTTTTGTTCTTGGTATAAAGTGGCTTGTTTTTCTTGGCGTTGTTGAACAATCTCATTATTAATTTGCTTCTGATCTAATTTATTACGTTGGATAGTTCTCATACTATGACCAATTGCAACCATATCAATTAGATTCTGACTAGCCGTTTTTTGTACCGTGTGTGCGGCTGATAAATAAGTCAAAGGGCTGTGTTTTTTGCCTAAAAACCGTGTTGTAACAACAGAGCGATAGTCTTTAATAATTTTTTGCAAAACATCGGCTTGGTGTACTGCCTCATCAAGATTTAAAGAGTTCAGTTCTCGTTTAGCGGCTGCAATACGCTCTAGTAAGCGCTGATACTGATCTTGTTCTTGTTGCTTTAGCCAATTAACATCATCGACATTAGTGTAGCCCATTGCGCGATACATGATAGGAACAGAAAGGAGTGCGACGAGAGAAACAGTGATATAGAGAGAAATTAAGAGCCATCCTGCTTGAAACCACCAGACAAAAAGTGCAAGCAAGAGTAAAGAAATCAAAAAAGCACTAACTGTATAGTTTTTTAGAATTTTATGGATGGAAAAAATAGTTATCTCCTTAGTTCAATTTTTGAAACTATTTGATGTACGTTGTTGATATTTTTTAAGCAAACTCTTAATATGATTGAGTCTAAACATACCCACATCAAATATTAGCACTAAATCCCAGTATTCAGTCAATCTATATTTGACGAGTACAAAGCAATCCAAAATGTTCAAGACGAGGGTCGAAATTGAAAGAATCTCATAATGCAGGATTACTGCCTTCGGACTAGCCATTGCGTACTAGCAACTTTAGTAATACTACAATTTCAGGTAATTTGTAGAATTTATGCTATACATATTAAATAAGGGAATAATTTTTATAACTACCAACCAAGGAATTTTTATGGCGATTAAGAATACGTTAACAAAGATGGCTACAGTATTACTATTTTTAATGCCTTTGATAACAGTTGTGGATGCAAATGAGATAGATCCGTATGCTGAGGCTAAAGCAGAGCCTAAAGAAGGAGAGATACCTGTGATGAAATTGATAGATATTAAAAATGGTAAATATTCAAAAGCAACGCAGAAAACTAATGAAGAACCATCTACTCCTAAAGTTGTGAAAAAACAACCATCTGACCATTTAAATAAGCAAACTGAAAAAAAGATTAAGAAAAAAGAAAAACCTAAAAATGTGAGTAAAATATTATTAAAAGAAAAGCCAAAACAAAAAATAAACCCTAAACTAAAAGACGTAGCAAAAGTAGAGCAAAAAAAAGAGATCGACATTGATCTTATGGAAGCTTATGCCGCAGTGATGGGAGCAACGAATCAGGAAGCCAGTAAAAAAGCGATAAAAAAAGATACCACTAAAGTTAAAGTAACCGCTCCAGTCGCTAAAAAACCTCCAGCGTCTACTAAACATCAAAGTGTAACTACAAATAGAAATAACAGAATAGGTTGGTTATATTTAGGTAAATTTACGCAAGGTAAATGGGTTACAAAAGGTAAGCAAGTTTTAGGTTTAAAGGATGCATTACCTAAAATAAATCAATTTTATTCCCTACAAGTCCATTCGAATATACGCAAAGGAAAACCCTCAAAAGGTAAGATGCCAAAAGTCATAAAACAGCTTTCTAATGGAAGCAAAATAAAACTTCTAGCCATACATAACTCAGGGAATTCAGGGCATTATTGGGCAAGGATAAAGTGGTAGTCTTTATTTGCTATTTACAAATATAAGCAATTCGATCTTGAGGGAAGTTGCAAGCAAATAAAGGGTATCTTACTTAAAAATGCTGATATCCTGCTGTATTGATTACATGACCTAAATAATCTGTTATTTTCCCTTCATTCTTATCATCTATTTTACCAATACAACTTATTTTTAAATCCTTATTATTATTGTCTTTTAGCACATTTTGTAATTGCTGTTCTTTTTCGGGGCCAACAGTAAACAGTAATTGATAATCATCTCCGCCAGATAAAGCGTAAGGTAAAGCCTGATTACGCCCTAATTCTAATGCAGATTTTGAAAGTGGGATTGAGCTTAAATCTAACTGCGCTCCGACTTTAGAGGCGTTTAGAATATGTCCAAGGTCTTGCAATAAACCATCCGATATATCCAAACAGGCAGTGGCATAATGTTTAATAATTTGACTAATACAATGTTGTGGTTGGGGATAATTAAGCGCTTTTTGACAAAAGTGACGTGCTTTTTGAGTATAAGATGACGCATCTAAACGATTTTGTAGCATTGCTAAACCAATAGCGGCATCACCTAACGTTCCTGTTACATAAATTTTATCATTTACCATTGCACCACTGCGTAATAAAGCTTTGCCTGTTTCAACAAACCCCATCACTTGAAGCGTGAGACTCAAATCCCCACGCGTGGTATCACCACCAATTAATTGTATATTATATTGATCGGCTAGTTGTTTTAAAGCGGCTGAAAAATCATTTAACCACGCCTGATTAGATTCGGGCAAACTAAGTGCCAGTGTAAACCAAGCAGGTTCTGCTCCCATTGCGGCTAGATCACTTAAATTCACCGCCAACGCTTTATGTCCAATCGCTTCGGCAGGGGTATTTTTAGGAAAATGCACTCCTTCAATCAGCGTATCCACTGAAATAACTAATTGCTGACCTTGTCGATGCGAGAGGTTTAAAACGGCGGCATCATCGCCTATGCCGATTGCAACCGAATCAGATGATGGTTGCCAATCAAAATATTGTTGGATAATATCAAATTCAGAGTTCATCAGCCTCAATGATCTCTGTTTCTGCTCGCCCTGCCTGTATCCATTGCTGCATATATTTATCATTATACACCCTCTCTACATAGTCCGCTTCAATACCTTGCAGTGGAATATTGAAATGTTTAAAGCGAATCACAATCGGCGCAAACATGGCATCGGCAATGGTAAACTGACTAAAGAGCCATTGACCATCTTGTCCATAGAGACGTTTGCAATAACGCCATAAAGCAAGAATACGCTCAATGTCCTTTTCTGCTCCATCCGAAAATGCAATATCACTGTATTTAACACGGCAATTCATTGGCATTTCATTGCGTAGATCAACAAAACTAGAGTGCATTTCAGCACTAACAGAACGTGCTGTTGCACGCGCTTTAATATAAGCGGGCCAACTGACATTTTCAGGAAATTTATCCGCAAGGTATTCCATAATGGCTAAGGTATCCCAAATACTATAGCCTTCATCAATGAGGACAGGCACTTTATTATTAGAAAAACAAGGCTCTAGTTGCGATTCCATTTCTGGTGTAAAAAGTGGAATACGTATTTCTTCAAACTCAATTCCTTGTTGCTTCATATAAAGCCACGGACGCAATGACCATGAAGAGTAGTTTTTATTACCAATGATTAAGGTTAAGTCTGTCATGCTATTTTCC
>WGBH01000401.1 GCA_015494435.1 Thiotrichaceae bacterium
CGGAGATGTGTATAAGAGACAGATCATGATTTATACCAAAAAGATAATGGTAGAGTCATAGGGTATGACAACGCACATGATTATCACCATAAACATTACTTTGGTGAAATACTTCCAGTCGAAGATTTTGAAAGCTATGAAAATATAGTGGAACGCTTTGAGAATGAAATTAAAGAGTATATTAAATGAGCATAAAAATTAAAGCAGGAACATTAAATGATTTTTTTTCATCTGCTAAAGAAACAGCAAGAGAAATAGATCAAGGTAAAAAACTAACTAGAAAAAATACAGTCTGGGTAGATTCAAAAGATCTAATGTTACTACTAAAACCTGAAAGAACTAATTTAGTTAAATATTTAAGAAGAGAAAAGAAGGTTGTTTTCTCTAAGTTAATGAGTGCTATGGGTAGAAGCCCTGTTAGTTTAAATAATGATCTTAAAATTCTGTCAAAATATGATTTAGTTCATGTAAGCAAAGAATCAAATCCTGGTCATGGAGTAAATAAGGTTATTGAATCAAGCTTGGGAGATGAAAGAATTGAATTCAGAGTAGAAATATAAAGCCATAAAATCAAATAAATGCATAACAAGCTGTGCAAATTGACGTCCAACACAGCCCGCTTAGGAATAAAAATTAAATAACTTCCCAAACTTTAGGTTTTTTGGGTACAGCTCGATAGTTCCATTGTGGAAGGAAATTATCAAATTGAATTCGCATGGTTTCCTTAAAGTCATCTGCCACTTTTCGCCCTATTTCAAACATTTTATCAAGAATGCGAGAAAATACCTGCAAGCCTGTCGTTGTTTTTGTTTTCCCCATGAGCTGATTGACCAACTCAACACTTTTAAATACAACGCCTTTGCAGGCTCTTGTAATATGAGGAAACAGTCGATGTTCGATTGGATTGTATTTTGAGGTATAGGGAGGATAATGCGCAATCCGTATTTCAATACCCAGTTCATCAGACAGCCGTTGTAAGTCTTCTTTGAAAAGGTAATAGCGTGCATTATTACTTCCACCGCAATCACAAAGTAATAAAATGCTGTTGGCTAGTGGATAGTCAGTAGAGCCGTGAGTTAACCACCATAGACGAATGCATTCACAGGCAAATTCAGACGTATCATGACTTGTCCCCAGTGTGATATAGCCTTTGTTTTTATTGATATCATATAGGCCGTGGGGAATGACTTTACCTTCTGCATAGGAAGGAAAGTCATGGTCATTCACACGGATGGTTTCTTGTGTGTACAAGGCGCCTGAACGAAAGAAGTTACCAATCAGCTCTTTTTTTTTACATCCATGCTCAGGACAGGGTTGCCTGCATCCGTAAAGACTTGCTTAAGTTGATGGATATTCTTAAATTGTTCATCACGATGAGGAATATTCTTTTTTCCTGCTTCCGATTTGAATGCTTGACGTGAACGAAAATTATGTTTCTTAAGAAGTTGTTTGACCACGGTTACACTCACGCTAATGCCTTTTTCTTGAAGTCTTTCTGCGATTGCCTTGTGTGACAGGTTTGTCCACTTAATTGTCTCATCCATTGGAGAGCCCGCCATATGATCAGCTATTACCGACAAAAAAGCATCGTCCAATCCGTTAATCTCATCGACGGCAAGCTTTCGTCCCGCACCTGACTTTCTGATTCTTGCTTCTTTTGATAGCTTGTTGTTTAAATCAGATTGCCCTCGGGTAATCGTTTTCGCATCACACTGTAGAATACGACAAATATAACTATCACCACCATAGTCTAATTTTGTTGCTTCTATCGCCGCATAACGGCGACGGTCTTTTTCGGAAAGACTATTGTAAAAGTTGAGCATTTGCTCTTCGATTTCTTGAGGGTAAGCTTGTTTTATCATGAAGCGAATACTACTCGATTTAACAACTATTGAAATTAATAGTTTGGGACGTTATTTAGTTTTCCTTCCTAAGGATACCGTGCTTCCAACATCCAGCTATCATTCCATTGATCCCGATAGCATGGAGCTGATACGTCCCCGTCGTGTGGGTGTGGAGCACCTTGCCCTGCATGCCATTTCACAGCTTGGACTTGATAAGAAGCTCAAGGAACTGGGATTCAATCAGCACCAGTTGGGGGCATCACTGGGAAATATTGTTGCCCGAATGGCATTTCCAGCCAGTGAACGGGCTACCCATCACTGGCTGCAAC
>WGBH01000402.1 GCA_015494435.1 Thiotrichaceae bacterium
AATATATTTAGTTCTTCTTCAGCTACTTTAGGTTTAGTAGATTTAATGGTTTTCCATTCCTTAGCATCTATTTGTTGGGTTGCTAAAAAAGTTGCAAACTCTTTGTCTAGTGCCAAAAATTGCTCTTTTGTAAGTTGTCTGTATTTCATAAAAATAAAAAAACCGCCCAATTTTGGGCGGTTCAAATATATAAAATATCTATTGTTTAGAAAGAATAACGCAATCCGAATTGCATTTGCCATCTAGATAATAAACTAGTATCGTAAACAAAAGTATCTGTGAGGTTTGGATCAAATGTATACGTTGGAGTTCCTGTACCGTCAACAGTTACACCAATTGGTTGTACTGCACTTGGTTGTTGGATTAATCCCCAATCTGAATTGATTAAATTTCCGAAGTTTAAAATATCTATCGTAAATTGAATAGAATTGTCTTCAGTAATTTTTAAGTCTTGAATAAACTTCACGTCCCATTTACCTCGCCAAGGAGCTAAAGCACCGTAGCGTTCAGCATATTGTCCTCTTCTACCACTTAAATAATCGTCTTGTGCAACATACGCTTCTAAAGCAGCAGCTTGTCCTGGTCCAGAGAATTGCATTTGATTAATTTCAGCAGCAGTTGGAATATAAATAAGGTCGTTTAATGAAGAACCGTCATTGTTTATATCTCCTGCATATGTGTAAGAGAATCTACCTCCTTGTGCATATTCAAATACGGTTGAAAGAGAAGTACTCCATTTATCATCTTTACCATACGTCCAAGTTTTAGAGACAACACCTAAAATTCTATGTGTATCTCCATATTTTGAGTAAGCCAATCTATCGTTGTTTACATTACCTAAAGAAGGGTTAAAAACAAATGCATCACCTGTAATTTCAGCTTCAATAGAGTTTACATCTTTAGAGTTAAGGTAGTTGTAAGCTAAACTAGCATACAAACCATTTTCAAAGGTTCTTTGTGCTTTAAATGTAGCGTTAAAAGTTCTTCCTTTATCTGAATTTGTAAATACATAAGCACTATTTCCTATATCAGAAGCAGCATAAATAGGTCTATTATCAACACCTTGTAATGTTGCAGAAGGATCTGTTAATCCCCAGTTTTGTACATGTGCTCCATTAATATCTTTAGTGTAAGATAAGTCTGTTGTAAGGATTGTACCATTTTCTAATTTATAGTCAATACCTAAACTATTTCTCCAAACTTGAGGAAATTTAAAGTCAGGGTCAACAACTTGGTAAAAGTAGAAGTTAGGAGATCCTATTTGGTTACCTAACCATACAAATGGGAAACGACCTGTGAATAAACCGGTACCACCTCTTACTTGCATTGTTTTATCTCCTTTTACATCCCAGTTAAATCCTAATCTTGGAGAGATTAAGAATTGGTTGTTAGGCATTTTTGTAGAATCAAAATACACGGTTTCTCCTGTATCAGGGTCAGTATATGGAATTGATGGATTATAACAACATTGTGTATCAATAAATTCTTGTGCTTTTTTGCTAGAATCAAAGAATAAAGGTTTGTCAAATCTAATACCGTATGATAATTTAAAGTTGTCATTAACATTCCACTCATCTTGTGCGTAGAAAGCCATTTGCCCTACATTAGTTTCAGCTAAGTTCCAAGAATTGTTTGCATTATTAGTGTCGTACACATTTTGTGCGTTTGCCATAGCATCGGCTAATAAACCATTGGCTATAGCGGTATTAAAGGCATCCATATCAGCAAAATCTCCAAAGAAAGCACCTACATATCCTCTAGGATCTCCATATCCGTAAACACCTAAGTTAAATGAGTTGTCAAATTGGAATTTTTCAAAAGAGAAACCAATCGTGTAATTGTGATCTCCTTTGCTAATATTCATATTGTTAGTGATTTGAAGTACTTTTTGGTCTAATCTGTTATGAATAGAAAAAGGTTCGTGACCAACAACAATATAGTTGGATCCGTTACCATCTTGAATTCTGAAGGCTGGCATTGGTGTAGACATTGGATTTCTAAAGTCATCAAAATGCGTATAACCTATTTGAAATTTGTTAGTTACATTATCAGCTAAAGTAGAATTCAATTCTATTAAGAACGATTGAATTTTGTTATTAATTTGATATCCTGAGTTTTGAAATTGTAATGTTTGGTAGCTTGGACCTCTAAATCCTAAAGCAGTTGGATGCGCGGGCTTGTCTTTAGAAGCATCTAAAAAGTTATAGATGAAAGCTAAACGGTTATTTTCGTTAATATTCCAATCTAATTTTAAG
>WGBH01000403.1 GCA_015494435.1 Thiotrichaceae bacterium
ATTCACGATATAGACGGAACTTGAGGCCATAGAAAAACTCAGAATGGGCAGAAGCAGGGATCGAAATGAGTCGATATACAAAAGTGTTCCGCCCAGAAAAGGGGGAAATAGGAGCATGAGATTTTTCAGCCACTGGTGGGGGCGTAGTAATTGGAGCCAGCTTTCAAGTTGATATCTCATGGATAAGATTTTAGTTTTGATGCAAGAGTTTGAGCGGCCAATTTATATGCAGAATTGTCCGCAGACTTTATAGCAGCTTTTGAGAAATATTCTGCAGCCGTTTCTTTGTTTCCAAGGGTTAAAGCCTTTTTTCCAGCCAGATAGAGATAATCTGCTTTTCCGGTCTTTACATAAAGTTCTTTATATAAATTTATCAAATTGGTGAGTAAATTTTTTCTATTTTCAGCATTAATTGTTTTGTCTGATAATTTATGTTCTATAAGTTGAGTATAAACCCACAGGATATCTTTTGAATTTTTATGTACTTCCCTCTTCATTCCTTTGTTGAGTATCTTTTCAGCTTCAGCAATCTGCCCCTGATTCAGTTTGAGATAGGCCAGGTTAGCATAAAGAATCTGGGGCCTGTTTCCATCCTCAGGATGAATCAGGGCGATTCCTTTTTTCAACTGTTCTTCCGCTTCTTTTATTTTTCCTTCATGCATCAGTGCAAGTGCCAATTCGTTGTATATAAGTGAAAAATTGGAATTTTTTTCAACAGTATCCTGGTAAAGTGATAAATTATCTCTTGAAATTATATTTCGATGCAGCGTTATTGAAGTAGCCGTTAAAAAGATCAAGAATACTGCAAGAGCAGTTTTCCGCGGTTCGGAGTGGAAAAGATGTGATAGCAACCCGGTGAAACCAATCACAAAAAAAGGGTTGGCCATATATACATAACGTTCAGCAATAGATGTCCAGGCTATTTTTACTGTGCCAAGTATAATAGCGGGTGCTATGAGCAGAAAACCGGTAGCCATGCAAAGCAGGTAGTGTTTTTTGCTTTTGATGAGAGTAAAGAAAACGGGTATTGCCGCAATTCCTAACCATAGATAGGAGGAATTAACGTCAGTAATTGCAAAACACAGCGGAACGGGAATGAATATTTTTTTCAGGTAGAATCCAAGAATTGTAAGGGCTTTGATAAAAGCATTAAACCAATGGCCATTTATTTGTGCAAAAATAGTAGATATCCCGCTTTCGGTTCCTGCAAGATGGATATGACGATATAAGAGAAAGATAATGGCCGACACCATAAATGGGGAGACGAAAATCAGGCATTCTGTCAGGTTTTTATTGCGGGATGAGACAGAAGCAGCTTTTTCAGTTGGCCACCAATAAATTAGGATACAGCATGCCGGAACAAAAAAAAGGGACATCTCTTTGGAGAGAACACCGAATATGGCAACAAATGAGCCTAAAATCAGATAAATCTGACGGCGTTTTTCTTTTGCAATGCATATGAGCAATGCGGATAGAAGTATAAAAAAAGTGGCCAGCGGGTCCGTACGCCCTGATATCCAGTTCATGGATTCTGTGGCTAAAGGATGTACGGCAAAAATCAAGCTGCTGAAAAATGGCAGCATTTTATTTTTTTCTTTAACAAATATGTGCCTGGCCAGTAATAAAACAATAATGGTGTTTAAAAGATGAATAATGACATTCTCAAAAAGCATGAAGGTTGGTTCCAGATTCCAGGCAAACTTGTCCCATCCAAATGTCAGCATTGTAATAGGCCTGTAATAAAAGCCTTTATGTGGAGAAAAAAAGGATACTAAATCCAGCTTTTCTCTTAAAGAAAAATCCATTAGCATTTTATAGTCGTCCAGACTATTTGGCATCCCGCTTATGGTTGGATAATAGACACATAGAACTGCCAAGCTCAATATCAGTATCTGGTTGTAGATACTTTGTGAGATTGGCAGGAATAAGCGGTCTCTGGTTTTCAAGTGAAAGCGGAGGAGCATAATTATTGAGAATTTTGCACGGATTTTTTCAACATATAATTGAGCTATTGTCAGATTTGCTGCATATCCGCTAAAGAGGGCTTCCTTCTATAGTAAGATATGTGGAAAGTCCGATGACAAAGGAGATGCAGTGAAGCTGGCAATCCCGAAGGGTTTCAAAATTGGAAAGCTATAATCAATATAACTCCTTTTAATTTCTCTGGAAAAATCATTTTCCACTTTTTGAAACGCTCTGTTTATGTTCAAGAAGATTACTGGTTGTATATACCCTGCCGTTGTCAGTGATAATAAATCGGCCTCCGAACGGATCTTGTGGTATCTTTTTTATTATTCCTGCCATAATGAGATCATTTAAATTTGCAGGCGGCCTATTGAATAATTCTTTATATTTCTCTACGGCATTTTCAAGTTTATAAATGAGTTTCAGGGTGTCCAGGCTTTTGGTAAGGTATTTACGTGTAACGTCATCATTTGTCTGTTTGATTAAACCTTTCAAAAATATGATACCAGCGAGTGTCTGGTTTCCATAAAGGCTGAATCGTGCGGCCAGTCCCTTAAGAAATGAAGGGGCATGTGGCTTTGCAGCTGCTTCCCGAAGATAAGGGGCGGCCTTGACAGCGTTTTTGCGAAAGTAAAATTCGTTAAAACCCAGAAAATACAATGGCCGGAAATCATTGGGTAGGGCCTTGGCGGCCTTTTCAAGAAGTGAGTTTGCCTCATCAATCATTCCTGCCTGCCATGTGAACATCATTTCAGCAAAAAGATAAGGGTCCCAAAATTTTGGATCAAGTTCAGTAATATTGTAGATAATTTTATATGCCTGTTTCCATTCGGCGGGGCTAAGATTTTGGTGTTTGATCAATTTCATTCCAAACCAGGTAATTGTTTTTAGCTGCAGAAGGTCTGCGGCCGCGCCCTTAAACTCTAAAACAGATAATTTGAGTAATGGAGTAGGTATTTCTCCTACTCTTGTTAAAGATTCAGTTGAATACCGTGAATGAATTGTATAGACATGATCGGTGAGACAAAAAATAGCATTAAGGCTTAAAAATAAGACCGTAAGACAGACTACGATTGCTTTCATGTGATATCTCTGCCGTTAAAAATCAGTATTGATATTGACAATACGGCTGCAATATAAAATGTCGAATATGAAAAAAGATATAAAAAGTTTCTAAACGGTATGGCAAGGCCATGGGCAGCCGCAAGTTTCAGATCGAACGAGGCAAGATCAGGTGCGATGTATTTTAGTGTATTTATAACTGATTTTAGTGCGCTGCTTAATGTGCAAACATTATTAGTATTTATGAATGTTACAATATCGTCAATTGTTTGCCCAATGCAATAAGATGCTAAAGTCAAGATTGTGGCAAGAAAAGAACTGGTAGTTAGTGTAGACCACATTATAACCAGTGCCAGGAGTATATTAATCCCCATAAATATGGAGAAAGTTGCTACCAAATAGGACTTGAGAGAAAACTTTACAAAAAAAATCATCCCGTAAATTTTGATGGCAGCATAAATGGCGATTATTCCCATAATGCAAAGCAAAAATATATTGAATAAAAGCAACAGTGAGAGTCCGCCGAATTTCCCCATTATATACTGCCATCTAGCAATTGGACGAGACAGTATTGTAAAAGCCGTTCTCTTCTCCAAATCTCCTGATAGCATGTTGACAGCGACAAATATGGGGATAAGCAACCCGCCGAGCGTTGTTATAGAAAGAGAAAAATCTACTAAAATTTTAGAAATATCCCGCATGAAAAATCCGGATATCAGTACCGATAGTGTTAACAGTGCCACGGCGGTTAAAGAGGTGCCATAAATAACTCTCTGCTTAACGGCTTCCTTGAAAGTTATTAATGTTACAGCAAATACACATTTCATTGTTGTATCTCGTGGGTTTTTTTTATTAAATTAAAAAAAAGGGATTCAAGAGGGGTTTGAGAACTGTTTGATTTCGGTATTGTTAAAAGTTCATCAGGGGTTACGGTAGATACGATTTTTCCTGCATTAATAATACCTATCCTGTCACAAATTCTTTCGATATCTGTCAGGATATGCGAACAGAATAACACTGTATTACCTTTAAGATGATATTCATGTATGATATCTATGATTAATTTTCTACCCATAGGATCAAGGCCTGACATTGGTTCGTCCAGTATGAGTATTTCAGGGGTGGTAAACAGTGCACAGGCCAAGGCTGCCCGTTGAGTCATGCCTTTAGAAAATTTTTTTATTTTTGTGTGAGCTACTTCTTGCAACCCCACCTTCTCAAGTATATTTGTTGAACGCGCTTCAAACGAGTCGTTCGCTGTGTTGTGACACCTGTATATGAATTTTAGGTGGTCTGTTATGGTCAAGTGTGGATAGAGACAGGGATTTTCAGGAAGAAATCCCAAATGGGCTCTGCTTTTGGGATTGGAAGGAAGAAGACCGTCTATGTAGATAGTGCCCTTATCTTTTTTGATTAGTCCCAGGATTATTTTGAGAAGCGTGCTCTTGCCCGCACCATTTGGCCCCACAATCCCTAGAACCTCTCCGGCATAGACCGATAAAGAAAGGCCTTTAAGGGCTGTATGTTTTTTGAATAAATCCTTTTTGTAGGTTTTCTCGATGCCTTCGATTTCTATTAAAATTTTTTGCTCCATTTTCCTTCCAGGAAATACGAAACCCGGCCTATAAAAGGCCGGGTTTATAATATAAAGGTTATGAAAGGCCTAAGGCTTAACTGGAACCACCACCCATCCAATGCCAGCTACTGCCTGGCAGGTCAGTTGCGGATGATGTAGCAGCCGGTCCACTATCCTTGGCAGTTGTTTTTTGCCGTTGTGCATATCCTGTAGTTGTCGCAAGCACCCCGTATTCCATGCCGTTGTCTGTACCAGTTTTGGTATTTGCGGAGGTAATGGCATAATCGGATGCAGAGGTTGTTACTGACATTTCTACACTGGGCGATACATTATAAGTTAAGCTCGGTCCGCCCATAGTACCGTTGGTATTAGTAATTGACGATGTGCTGCTATTAAGAGTAGTAGTACCTGCTAGCGAAATTGTGGCCCAAGAGAATATAAAACTAAAACATATTATGGGGATGAGATATTTTTTCATTTTTTTCTCCTTTTAGTTTGGAGGAAGCATCTTAGCTGAAAATTGATGATACGCCGACCTTTATCCATTAATTAGGATATTCCTGCCACTGGGCATAGTAACCTTCGAGATCCGTTTTAAGATTACGCATATCACTTAACGCCGCCGAATTATAAGCTCTTGCCCTGTATTTGGCGAACTGTGGGATAGCAATTGCCGCTAGGATACCGATAATGGCAACAACAATCATCAATTCAACAAGGGTGAAACCCTTTTGGGCTGATCTTCTTAATTTCTTGAAAAATTTAGGCATTTTGACCTCCTTATAAG
>WGBH01000404.1 GCA_015494435.1 Thiotrichaceae bacterium
CTTCTATGTTAATCAGTTGTTTTTGCAAAAATATAATATCTTCTCTAAATGTTTTGAGCTTATCTTTATATTTTGGAAACTTACTAATTATACCATCTAGCCAGTTTATATTGGTTTCATTCTTTGGGAAGCTTTTGATAAAGTCAATACGTTTCATTTCAGCTTTATCAATGCACATACGCATGATTTGTCGCTCTAAACCTCGAATGCGCGTTATAATATCTTTCAGTTGACTCCCTAAGCGATCAATCACTGGTTGAGTGTATTTAAACTCCATCAGTTTTCTAGCTTGAGCGATACGCATTGCTTTGTATGCTTTTTCGTTGTTTTCATCACGGGCTTTGCCAGCAGCTTCATACAGACTTCTTAACTCAGCAAATTTTTCTTTGGCTATTTCTGGATCAGGTCCTAAATCTTCTAGCTCTTCCTCTTCTTCATCCTTGTTGGCTTCTGCTTCTTTTTTCTTATCTTCTTCTTTCTTTTTATCTTCCGCCTTTACAGGAGTAGCAGGCTTAGGAATAATATGACGTTCTGCATCGGGGTCAATAAAATCACTAATAATATCAGTCAAACGCCCACCCGTTTTGATAATAGCATCATATCGATCAAGTAAGTAGCCTGCTGATGCTGGAAAATTAGATAGCGAAGATAAAACTTCAAATAACCCTTCTTCAATGCGGATGGCTATTTCAATTTCACCTTCTCGTGTTAAGAGTTCTACTGTTCCCATTTCACGCATATACATACGCACAGGGTCGGTAGTGCGACCAAATTCTGTTTCTAGCTTGGTTAATGCTGCTGCTGCTTCTTCTGCCGCATCATCGTCAGTATCACCGACACTTTCATCAGATAGGATTAAACTATCTTCCTCTGGTGCTTTTTCAAAGACTTTGATACCCATGTCATTAATCATGGTAACAATTTCTTCTATTTGCTCAGGATCCACAATAGTGTCTGGCAAGTGATCATTCACTTCTGCATAGGTAAGATAGCCTTGCTCCTTACCTTTTGCTATTAGGACTTTTAAACTGGATTGCTGTTTTTGCTCGCTCATACTAACTGAGTTTCCGAAAAAAGGTTAATTGGCTATTATAACATAATTTTATCTGTAAAATAGAAATTAGTGAGTGTTTGATTCAACAACGTACTAATAACAAACAATATATATTCATGTTTTTATGGTGATATTGAAAGTGCTAAATAATAAATCACTGCTGTATTTAAGACTCACAAATATCTCTTAATATAGTCAATAATAAAATATAATAATTCATAAGTAATTTTCATAGAGAAAAGTTTATCGCTTTAAATAAACTTCTTTAGAGTCAATGCTTGATAACGGAAATCACTACTTAACAAAGACAGTGCTTATAATCGCTACGACTCACGAGTAAGAATTAATAACTCTTGTTTCTCACGGGTTGTTAGCTCGCCTATTTGTGCTTTATGTATTAGTATTTCAAGCTTCTTCTCATTAGCCTTTTTACGAATTTGTCGCAAACAGTCCTGAAATTCTTGCACCAGCACCTCATTATTGTCGGTTTCTGGTTGCCATTTCATCAGGCGGATTAGTGGGGCTTCAAAGTCAGTGTTACGCCATCGCTCTAAAAGTGATGCCCCATTGATATGGGGATACTCCTCTACAGTTTCAATAAGTGTAGTCAATAAATTTGCACCTGACAGGTTTGAGAGCGCAATTTGTTCAGGATTATCGACAAAACGTACTAATGAGCTATCATGTAGCAATAAAGTAATGGCATAACGAATGGGAGTGTGGCGCACCTCTCTGTCCTTAATAGGATTTAAAACTTGCCTTGTTGAGTTATAATTTTTTAGAACTCTTTTTTTTATATTATTGATCGATATATTGGTTAATCTAGCAACTTCTATCAGTAATTGATCTCTTATTAATGAATCTGGCATCTTTTTTACCAAATCACTCAAGGAATTTAAAAAACGTGCTCTCCCTTCTCGGCTACTAAGATTAAATTCTTGTTGCAAATGTTTTAACAGATAATCAGTAAGAGCTAAAGCATCAGACTCATAAGAATCTTCAAAAGCCTCTTTGCCAATCTGTCGCACTAATGAGTCAGGATCCTCTCCTTCGGGTAAAAATAAAAAACGAATTTCCTTACCATCTACAACGAGATTCAAAGCATTATCCAAAGCTCGCCAAGCCGCTTCTTTACCTGCTCTATCACCATCAAAGCAAAAAATTACCTCAGGTACGCTACGAAATAATAATTGAATATGCGCTGGAGTTGTCGCAGTCCCTAGCGTTGCAACTGCATAACTAATGCCATATTGTGCTAGAGCAATCACATCCATATAGCCTTCAACAACGATAACACGTTCTAATTTCCTGGTGGCACCACGCGCTTCATAAAAACCATAAAGCTCTTCTCCTTTGTGAAATAATTCTGTCTCGGGGGAGTTGATGTATTTGGGCTTTTCATTCCCCATCACACGCCCACCAAAACCAATTATTTGCCCTTTACGGTTACGAATAGGAAACATAATACGATCACGATAACGATCATAGCCACCACCATTATCTTTTTCTATCATCAGCCCTGTATCTATCATCTGCTGGAGTGTGTAAGAAGAGCTAAATTGTTTGAGGATATTATCCCAACCTTTCAAAGCATAACCGAGCTTGAAACGAGTGATTATTTCATCACTTAAGCCTCTTTCTTGTAAATATTGTTGAGCAACTTTGCTTGAGTCAAGTTGTTGTTGGTAATACTTCCCCACGTCTTGCATTAACTGATAAAGATCTTTGCTGATTATTTTTTTAGGGACTTGATTGCGTCCTTCTTTGGGAACATCCAGACCTAATTGCGAAGCCAGTGTTTCTATTGCTTCAACAAAATCCATATGATCATATTCCATGAGAAATGAAATAGCGCTACCGTGCGCCCCACAACCAAAACAATAATAGAACTGCTTACTAGGAC
>WGBH01000405.1 GCA_015494435.1 Thiotrichaceae bacterium
ATATTTTATTGTTATACTCAAAATACCAAAATCTGCACTTCGTATATAACTGCACCTAATTTTATCTGCTACAATTGGGTGATGATAAGTGAAATGTCTTTATACCATTATTAATAATTTTTTACTATTTTTGTAGCTATGTAATGTTACGAAAACCATAGGAATATACGCATGAGAATTGAAGATAAAAAGTTTCAAGGTATGTTATCTAGCTCAACATCTAGGTTCCAACTTTGGCAGAAATTGTTGAAGGAGGCTGATCTAAAATCAGTGCTTGAAATTGGTGTTTGGAAAGGTGATTTTGCAGCTCAAACTCTTAAGGAGTGTGAGCACATTGAGCAGTATTACATGATTGATCCTTGGGCTAATTTGCCTGACTGGAATAAGCCATATAATGTTGATACAGAAATGTTTGATGATATTTATGCTGAAGCGATGGATAAAACAGCATTCGCTTCCGAAAAAGTCATTGTTCTTAGAGGTCGAACAAAAGAAGTTATTGATCAAATTCCAGACAATTCACTCGATTTTGCATATATTGATGGAGACCACACATTACGTGGAATAACAATTGATCTAATTATGTTATTACCAAAAATGAAGGAAGGTGGATTCATTGGTTGTGATGACTTTATAAATACACCTTGGCAGCATGGTGTTCAATCAGAGCCGACTCTTGTATGTCCATTTGGTATATATTTCGCTGAGGCGATGGACTTGCCAATTGTCGCATTGCCGTTTACTCAATGCATAATTCAAAAAAGGAGTGATGCTGCATTTTCATTTATAGATGTAACCGGGAATTATAGTGACATTTCACTCAATAAGTTGCCCTCTCGATTTAGCTTGGGCAGATTTAAAAGTTTAATAAAGCGTGTACTAATGAGCATGGGCTTAATAAAATAATTGCAGCTTTTAAGAAAGTTGGTACTTTTTATTAATTTTTGTTACGTTTTAATGACCCGGAAATTAAATACCAAATAAATAATGTGTTAGTAACTAAATATCGCCTGAAAAGTCGTTTAGGCTCCTGTGAAAGTCTATGTAACCATTCGATGCCAAGTTTGGTGAAAACAGGAGGCGCTCGTTGTATTGTGCCTGCGTGAAAATCAAATGCCGCACCAACACCCATGAGTAAAGCAGGCCGAAGTTCTTCCCAGTTATCGGCCATCCATTCTTCCTGTTTAGGTGCTCCTAATCCGATCCAGATGATATCGGGTTTTAAAGCATTTATTTTTTTGATTATCTCGCCGGTCTCCTCTGCACTTAATGCGCGAAATGGCGGTGAGAAACTGCCTGCAATATTAATCTCTGGATAACGCTGCTTGAGGTTGATGGATAATTTATCCAGTACTTCCTGTGTCGAGCCAAAAAAGTAATGTTTTATATCCGTCTTATGATTATGCTTGATAAATGTGGGCATGAAATCAGGGCCGGGAACATGTCCGACATCTCTCAGTCCTTTTAGCCTTGCGTACCAGTAAAGGGGTTTACCGTCGGGCAGGGTCATAAATGAATTGTTCAGTGCCGACCTAAACTTAAGATTCTGATGCCCTATTACGGATGCATGAACATTGGTGAAACAGACATAGCCCCCAGTCTTGTTTTTTATATTTTCTCTGGCGTTCTCAATCGCAGATCTCATGTTTGCGCGAGTGATATTGCATTCAATTACATTGTAGCGTTTAACGGGTAGATTATTTGGCATTGTTTATAATTTAAAAATGTTAGTGCAATAATGAAGTCGTATTAAGATTTTGTTTTGCTTATATTGTAACTATCAATAGCGGTACGATATATATTTATAAGTTGTGTAAAATTCCTGTCAGCAGAGTAATGCGATATATAGTGTTTGTAAATATTTGGTCGAAGTTTTTTAAGTTTTTCAATGTTTTCCCAGAGAAAAGATGTTTTATTAGACAGATCGGTTGCATCGCCAGGCGTGAATTTGAATCCAGTCTCGTCTTCGATTACTACTTCGTTCATATTGCCGAGTCTTGAGACTAGCACCGGGGTTCCACAGGCGTAGGCTTCTAAAATAGTCAATGGAAAACCCTCGTAACATATCGAAGGCAGTATTAGTAGCGCTGCATTAGAAATGTAATCGAATACCTCTTTTTTATCTTTGAAACCAAGCCAGGTGATTTTGTTATTGTTATTATCTGCAGCAGTCTTTACAAAACCGGATAACGGGCCGTCACCAATTATATATAGTGGTATCGTGGGTGTTTTACTCCAAGCGCTGATTAATGTTTTTATGCCTTTTTCTTCACTGAGCCGTCCAACATAGACCATGTATCCACCGTCTCCATTACCGGGAGGAGGTGGGTCAGGTATGAAATTAGGTTTAACCATTATTTTTTCATTAGGGATGCCACCAGCCGTAAATTTTTTTGTAGAAAAATCAGTGAGTGTAATATATCTATCTACATTATTAGTATACGATTTATTGTACCTGTTCCTCGTTATCATGAGTGTGACAGCTGCTGATGATAGCCTTGAGTTTCTGTAGCAGCCATGTGCCACAGAAGCTAGTGGCATATGTCCTATGCATTTCTCACAGGGTGCATCATCTCGTTGCAGTAGCCCGCCTGGACAAATTAATCTAAAGTTATGCAGTGTTTGAACTACAGGTACACCGTTATCATGACAGGCTGCGTATGCACTTGGTGAAATAAGCTGAAATGTATTATGAAAATGTGCGATGTCAGGTTTATCGTCACGTAATATTTTACTTATTTCTTTGTAAACATTTTTGTTCCATGACATCGAGAATAAATGCGGAATTAAACCAGTTATTCTCTTGTCGGGTATATCATTATTGTGTTTTTCATACGCTTGAACACTGACGTTATTGGAAATAAGTAATTCTTTTTCATTTCTGTAAACGGCGTCTTCACCGCCTTCATGGCGATAAAAGTTATGAGCAAGAAAGACTTTATTTATCATGATTTATTTATCAGATTTCTTTGCTTTTTTCTTGCCAAAATATTGTCTTTCTCAAACGCAGGGGGAGCGTGTTCTTCTTCAATATTTTTGTTAGGTACATCTCGCCGGAAATGATACAGCGTGTTTGCATTATTTATACACAAGAGGAATAAAATAAGGTTGAAGTGATTGGCGTCGAAACTGGGGCCGCTAAGACTTCTCAGGAATAGTAATATGAATAAACCAGATGTTTGTGCCCAGAGTGATCGATATGCGCCGCTTTTATCCACATGCCTTAGAGATGGCCTGGTGAAATACAGGTCATGTATAATTCTAAATATGGGGATTATGAAAATTATGAATAGTATGAAGCCGCCACCCATCAGTACATTCAAATAAGTATTATCTACCCCGGGTAATCCAAACAGTATCCTTGTGCCGGAATAGAATCCGTATCCGATTATTGGCTGTTCCATAATAGCTTTTATGACAACATCCCAAAAGTCTAGCCTGCCGGTAAGGCTAGAGAACTGTTCTTCTGTCTGGCCTCGCAGGATGTATTCAGTTATTAGTCCTGAAGCAATAGCGGTAATGCCTATAACTGTTCCGGTTGCAATAATAAAAAATCGTAATCGTCTGTTTTTTAGATAATAGGCGATCACGAGTAGAGCAATGGCTAAAGCGAAAATAGAGGTTCTCGAATGGCCGAGGATTGTTACGCTTATGCCAAAAATAAATAGTATGAGTAATGGTTTCTTGCTAGCGGTAATGTTTGTTGATGATAGCATTACAATCGACAGCATCGAGACTATAGCGCCCACCTGTGTGACGCTATTTAGGTGTAACTTAGGAAAAGACCCCCTTAAACCACTGCCAAATGTACCATGAGATGCTACTGCGCCGGTATTATCTAAAAATGGTCTAAATGCTTCGTCTGGTGAAACCAGGATTCCCCATAACAATGAGCACAGTATAAAAATTATAGTCAACCAGAATATGCCAGTAAGGTTTAGGGCGTTCTCAATCGTATTCATTCTGGTCACGATAATAGCTGCAACGAGTACGTGTGTTAATACTTCGAAAGCTTTCCATAATGTCAGCAACGTATCAACTGAATAGACTGCAGAAAACATGCCATATATGGCATAGATCGTCATGAATGTTAAACCTGTACCGAAGTGCCATGTACGTATTTTTGTTTTTAATAGTATTAGCAGGGAGGAGGCTGCAATAAGTAAATACAGGGCAATTCGAATCATTCTTCGTGTATCAACAAGACCTGTAGTACCTTCAGCGCGTTCACCGCCCAGAAAGAAAACGCCGATAAATAATCCGAAAACTAAAAAGCTTTCAATCTTGTATTTACCGATGGTTTTGCGCCATGCGGAAAATATCGGTAAGTAGGATATCGAAATAATCGATATTAAACTCAAGGCCAGTATTATGGAATCTTGCTGTGACATCTGTGTTTAGTGATGCAAGTCGTTATATAGGTTCTCAGCAAATAAATGCTTATGTTCCCATAGAAATGAGTTGCTCACTCTTTCTATACTGGCACATGACATTTTTTTTCTGAGTTGATCATCGTTGAGTTTGTAGAGAGCTTCACCAAGCATATATATAATCTCCGAGACAGTATTATTGTGAATATTTATTCTGTATCCGCAGTTATCAGTAACCATAGCTCCAGGGCCACCATAATTTAAACATATAACTGGTAAACCAAGTGCCATTGCTTCCAATACCACCATGCCACCACATTCCATGCTTGGAAATAAAAAAACGTCAGACTCACTCATAAGTTTCAGGACTTCTTTTCTGTCCACCCAATCTATGATTTCAACAGAGTCATTTAGTTTATATTTCTCTATCCTGTTTTGTATCTGATTTATTTCAGGTCCGGCGCCAATCATTTTTAATGTGGCGTCAATATTATTATTTTTTAAGAATGATGCAAAAGCATCTACGGCAATATGCGGAGCTTTGATAGCGGCAAATCTGCCAACAAATATGACATCATATCTGGTTTTATTAACAGTGCTTGTCTTTGTAAGTTTTTCGATGCCGATGGCGGGTTCGATTACGATTTTTTTCTTCGCAATCCAGCGCAAGGGCGCAACATTTGCTGTTTCAGCATTAATAGCAACTATCGTATTGGCTCTGAGTGCGGACAGCCAATACAGTGGATCTATGATACGTGCTGAAGTTTGTATTATTATGCGTATACGTTCCAGAATATAAGATTTTGGGTTCGATAATAACTTTGCTGGTGTAAATGGATGGCTGCCGATCGGACCCCATATATAAGGTACGGGCAGTAAGCATAAGAATGTCCATAACCAATCATTTACAAAAGTAATATGATGTCCGATGTCGAACTGAATTTTCTTGTGCATTTTTCGTGCTGTTAGAAAAGCAAAAAATTGCCAGAGATAGTAATAAGTACGAACGCCTCGTTGTCCTTTCTTCCAGAATGATAACCATTTAGGAACTTTTATATATACAAAATGCAAGCGAGGGTTTGGGCTTGTATTTAGATACTGCTCGATAGCCTGCTTATTGTTATCACGTGTAAATACCCAGACATCATTTGATTTAGAAATCTCTTGAACCCAATTCCATCCGACTCCCGGTTCTGATCCTTTATTAGGCTCGCACGCATAGGCAGAAGCAAGTATCTTTTTCATGATTATTTATCGTCGATGATCGCTCTGATGCAATCAATCGTATAGCCTGGGATGCAGTTATGTTCTTTATATTCTCTTGATAGTTGGATAAGAAGGTATAGAAGACAGTAGCCTTTGAGTGAGTTTTCCTTAATATGTGTTTTAGCGATATACTTTTGTAAACGTGGATCATTGTGAGTATTCAGCATGTCAATCACGGTTTCTTTTGGATCAAACTTTTTAATAAGTCGTGATGTCATATATGTAAAGTGGTTTAGATCAAATAGTGCAGGATAATTTAAACCAAAATATTCCCAGTCAAATATGTACATGGTGCTGTTAGAGATTTTTATCGTATTCCATGGTGCATAATCACCATGTGCAGTGGTTATGATGACCTCATCATTTTCGAATATCGAGGCAATTGTTGAAATTGCTTGCCTGATGGTTGAGGAATTATTTTGTTCGATGTTATCTAACTTATCCAGGCAGAATAGGGTGGGGTCAGTTATCAAATCTTTGTATGACGTCTGGTTGCTTTCATGCTCAGAGATACAGGAAATAGCCGATATGTCTAATAATTCAAGTTGAACCCTTCTGTCTACATGTTTTTGAGGTGCTGCTGATTCTATAATAACAGTAAAACTATTTATGCTTGTCTTGGCGATTAAAGCAGGAATCATTATGCAGTTGTTTTTGAGGTCTTTAAGTATTGTTAGTGCATTCGCCTCATTATCTAATGATTTACTTGAAACTGTCGTGTTTCCACATTTAGCATATACGGACGTTCCGTTGTTATCTATCTGTAGTGTTATCTTTTGATTATTGTTTGTACTTCCTATGTATGCACTAGCTATGTATTTTTCTAGCTTTAATTCTTTTGTTGCGCGATGAAGAAGCAGGTTAAGTGTATTAGTAAGACTTGATCCGTATTCTTTAGGTAGAATCATTCTTGATAAAAATTCTGGTATATTTGTAAAAAATAATTTGCTTAACCTGGCCGGCAGTGTATATGCTTGTACTAATTTAAGCGCATTGGCTACGCTATCATTTTTATGTACATAGATCTTAGGGTTCTTCCTGCTCGGGTATACGGACCAATAGCCATCAGGATTTTCTTTGTTGAAAAGTTTGCGGTCAAGCTCTTCCAGGGAGTCTGAAACTGTAGTGTCTGTAGCAATAGCAATGGATCGTTTATTGCCAGAAATTAGATGCTCAATTACATCTATATGTCTTTGTATTTCGGGCGCGCTAAGTTCTGGCTTTCTCCTGTTAATTAGTACGGGGTCGCCATACAGCAATATTATTTTGTCAGGTGTTGGGACTAGATACCCGCCAGCCTTCATTATCCATTTAGGTAGCCTGAACGCATACCTCTGCGGATGGACAATTATGTCGTAATACCATCGTTCACCAATAACAAGATAACCTTTGTTCAGTTTTGGTTTAATTATAAGCCAATAGCCTAAGATGAAATCGACAAGATAATATAAGTATCTTAGTGTGGATAATATGTAGCCATATGTGAATTCTGTGGGTGGCGCAGGAGCGATCTGCGCATCTGAAGCATCATTTGTTCCATTTTTTTTAGCGCCGGGTTTTGGTAATAGCCCGGGCCTCCAGTGAAAGCCAAAAAAACCCGTGTGATCACGAGCTAGTGATTCTTGCAAGTGTGAGGAAATTGTTGATTTTCCTGTTCCATCTGGGCCAATTAGTATTACAAAAGTACCTTTGTTCATCACTTAATTATTTTGTTGCCTGCGCTGATTATTTATATCTTGTTGAAAGTGTATTTAAAAGATAGGCGGAAACATGATTCATCACAGGGGGAGATCTCAGTATAGTGGTGTCAATAATGTACGGTATATATATGAATGCGCCTCGTAATATTATAGTGCATTCAAAAGCGCGCCGTATGATTACGGGCATATTTGAGATCTTTTTTAATGCTTTTTTAGAGCTGGAGCGTTTAAATTTTTTTTTGGATGTTTTGTAGATGTTATGGTCACTGTTGCAGATGACAGGTATCGGGTGCGTATTATCTTTTGAATCGAGTACGTTATCTAAGGCCAAGCCAAATACTTTTTTGCATTTTGATGTTAGTGCGACATCAAGAAACACGGTTCCATTAGTTGTTAATATCACAATGCAGATGACGCCATATTCAATTTCATAAGCTTTTACCAGGTGTAGGCTGTTGTCAACGATAAAATCATGTATCGTTGAAATAAACAACTGCCAGTCGTTATGGTCGAGTACAATATCAATATCACCGTGGCTTGCGTCCTCCCAGTCAGGTTGAAGCACAGCGTAATTCAAGTTTTTTATTGAAAGCGCGCTGAGGATCTCTTTTTCGGTCTGATGGTCGCGAGGAGGTAGCATATGTTAATAAGTTTTATTTTTTATTCGTGGTTTATTTGCTATATACAGCGTTAACCGTATCTATTAGATTGTTTGCTGCAATTTTTGATGTAAATGTGGATGCGATTGATAAAGAACGTATAGAAAAGTCATGACGTAGTTTTTTATCCTTTAGTAATTCTTCTAATTTTCCAGTAAATTCTTCCATATTGTTCGGGTCGAATGTATATCCATTTTTTCCTTCATCTACGATCTCATTTGAAGATCCGTCATGTATAGACAGTAACACGGGAAGGCCGTATGAGATCGCCTCAAAACCTACCAGTGCGCGATAATCATTGAGAGTGGGTAATATGAAAACATCACTGTTTTTGTATAAGACATTAAGGTCATTATACGGTACGCGTCCAACAAAGATTACTGATTGTTCGATCTGTAATTGCTGAGTTAATTCTTTAAGTCTATCGGTATCAGTATCATTTCCGGTACCTACGATGGCCAATTTGGTTTGTTTTTGTAAATCAGGGGTAAGGTTCGAGATAGCTTTGATCAGGTTGTCAACACCTTTTCGTTTGGCAAGCTGACCGACATAGAGCAGCTTTATCTCTTCGCAATTAATGTAATCATGAGCCTTGTTATTTAAATTGCTATCAGTTGAAGGGTTTTTGACGGGCTCAGATACAAGGTAAGGTTTACATATTATTTTTTCAGGCTTAACGTGCAAGACGTTTTTCAGATATTGTTTTCCTGATATATTATTTGTCATAGCTATATTAGCGTATTTGCATATTACTTTTCTTATAAACGTCTTATGTTTTGCTATGTGGCCTGGGTCGCTCTCAACCAGCAAGACAATTTTACAATGTGGCCTGAGTATTTTGTATAAGATG
>WGBH01000406.1 GCA_015494435.1 Thiotrichaceae bacterium
CCGAAGGAAATCCTGGTTATCACTTGCAATTACAGTTTTTTTTGGTGTGTCTTCGATCTGACTATAGATTAGCCATGAGTTTTCTGTCGGCAAAATAATTTTTCTAATAATTTTAATCACTTTACGGTCATAAAAGCGTGTCGAGTTTAAATGAATTATTACTTCAAGAGTAGTACTGGTGACTTCCCCTTCAAATTGGAGTTTAATACTGTTATGAAGTAATAGACTGCTGTTGGTTTGATACACGACGGTATTATTAAGACGAAGCTCTAACGAAGAAATCGCTGAGACATTCCAAATCCACCATTTTGCCCTATATGCAGTATCGCTTAAGATTTTTTGTGGGAAAATAAGCTTAACTCCTGATTTTGTTGGTTCAAAAAGCACGCTACGGCGTTCTATAATCTGACTTTCAAACACAACGTTGTAGTCAACGGGAACGATCCCATAATTAAGTCCGCTGATGTATGGCAGGTTCCCCAACTGAAGCTCCCTATAACTAAATAGAATCGAACCATTTTTAAATAAAACAACTTCAAATGTGCCCGCTCGATCGCCGCCATAATATGAAATGTTGTAATATTCCACGACAAAATACGACGTTGTCGAATAAATGTAGATATTGGTTTGTGGATAAAGATCACTCCAAAATGGTGCAAGAATATAGGAAAACAAGGGATTCAAATGGGGAAAGGCGATCGGTGTAGGAGATTCAATGTCAGTAATAAAACTCAGCACACCATTACTGCCAATAAAAATCGTCTGGAATTCTTTATCAAAAAAATTAAACGTAAAAGGAAGAATGTGTTGATAAGTAGCATCATCACCTAAACTTATTATAGAGCCATTTTCTTTGGCATCATACCATTTGAATGAGCTATCATACTGGCTATATCCCCGCGTAGAAACTACTTTAATATATTGCGACCACGTGGAAGCATAACCAGTTAGATTATCATAAACACCAACGCTTAAATTATATATGTCTACATCTTCGAACCAATAGACATATTCACCCCGAATTTTTGCGTTAGCTTGTTGGTTTGAGAATTCAGTCGCGTTTATTAGCGAATTATTTATATAAATTTTGACGTCAAGAGAAGTTATTCTCTTAAAGGTTATCACTTCGTAACTGATGGAAAAGGGATAATTTTGAACGGAATATTCCGATTCCGGTACTACTTTTAGTATAAAAGGTATTGTTTCGGCTGTGGTAAAATTCAATGCCTCTGCAGCATCTAATCGCCCATACCCATACTGTTCATCATGGCCTTTTGCTCCTAAATCTTGGGCCGTTGCACTTAGCCAATATCGAACTTGCTCGGCATTCCACTCTGGGTGGACAGACCAAACTAACGCGGCAACCCCAGTTACAAATGGTGCCGCCATTGACGTTCCAGATTTATAACCATAACCATGATTTAAGACAGTCGAATAAATGTTCGTCCCCGGTGCAGCTAAATCAACCCAATCACCATAGTTACTATCAGACGAGAGTTGATCAGCTTGATTTACATTTGTAACTGCAATCACTTCCGGATATGCTGCCGGATAAAATAGCGTATCTTTTAAATTATTCCCAGCAGCTCCTATCAGTAACACACCATTTGAATATGCATATTCGATTGCTTTTCTCAATAAAAGAGTATCGTCGGTGCCACCCCAACTGTTTGAAAGGATATCTGCACCTTTTTGAACGGCATCTACAATTGCCATAAAAGCATCAAAGTCATTTCCATTTCCTTGCTTATCCAAAAACTTCTCTGCCATTATTGAGACATTTGCAATTCCAGCAATTCCAAGTGAATTGTTAATTTCCGCAGCAACAATTCCCGCTACATGTGTACCATGACTATGATCATCCATCGGATCTGTATCGTTATTCACCCAATCATAACCTAATGCCACATAATTCTCATCTAAATCAGGATGCGTATAGTCAATTCCCGTATCTATTATTGCAACTAACACGTTGTGAGAACCTAACGTCGTGTTCCATGCAATTGGCACCTTTATTTTTTGTGGTCCCCATTGCAAGCCCCATGAGGGGTCATCCGGAAATGAAGCAACACTATAAATTACACTCGGTTCTATAGCTTTTACAAAGACAAATGTTTTTTTGAGGGCATCCACATTTTTTAATAATGTCAGTGGAACGGCTATTCGCATGAAATCAAAATCTTTGTTATAGGAAACAATTTCAGTGTTAAAGAGCTCAATAAGTACCTTTTCAAGATTTTTAAACTCTTTAATTTCAATTTTGCGTGTAAAATGAACATGCAGATACACTTTGTCTAAATTTTCACTTAATTCAATTGTACTTTCTAAAAACGGCATTAAACTCTTCGGAATTTTCACGACGCTCGAAAGAGTTTTCAATTTAAGTTTATATCTCCCCACCTGCATTTTCATAGCATGTTTTTTCAAAAAGGCTTTTATTTCTGTTAAATTGTTTCTTTTGCTACTATTTTTATTATCTATGATTTTTTTAGAATTTGAAAGACTTATTCCAGTCGTTTTAAACATAGAAAATTGTAGAGGAATGTTTAACACCAAAATAGCGATTAGTAAAAAAGTTATACGTTTTTTTCGCCATGCCATTGACACGATTCACCACTTATATCACATTAGTTAGCATCTTGTCTCCGCTTGCCATATTTGGATGAAACAAAAGACAACGTACTCTTCCTATATCAATAGGATTATAAGACGTTTATTTCGTGATTCTCCCTATGAGCAAACGAACTTACGGGTTTAAACGATCAATGTCAGATTTTAACCAATAACCATCACATCTAATCTCACTTTCTTTAACCATAAAAAATTGACTAAATGAATTTAGTTATCGGATTGATTTCTGCTGTATAGATGCATAATTTTGTTTAATAATCCTAAATAAGCCCTTAAAATCACTTTATACGATTTTCTGCTAAACATGGATTTGTGTGCAGCGATTTTAATATTAATGCTTGTAAAAAATATTATTAAAATGGGTAATCCAATGAAAATATAAAATA
>WGBH01000407.1 GCA_015494435.1 Thiotrichaceae bacterium
TACTTGATGCAGTAATTGAAACAGCCCATGATTTACATGAAGCTGGAGTTATGAATGATGTGACTATGCGTGAATTTGATGCGCTTAAGTTACCACCTGTCAAACAATATAGTGCAGGGCAGATCAAACGTATCCGCCAAAAGAATAAAGTCAGTCAGCCTGTTTTTGCTGCTTATCTTAATACAAGTGCATCAACGATTCGTCAGTGGGAACAAGGTAAAAAGCACCCCAGAGGAACGGCTTTAAAGTTGATCCATTTGGTTGAAAAACAGGGTATCGAGATTCTGGCATGATGTGAACTTCGTAAAATCTCCATTATGTCAAATTGGCCGCCTCCAGGTGAGCTGAACACGCCAAAAAAATACATTTCATCGTATTTATTACCGGATTTTAGCGGCTAAAATTTTTTCCGGTAACTTAAACTGTTAAAAACTGGCGCCAAGTGGATAATTTGGCTTGTCTGGCCTGTTTTTTTACTTTCCTGGCGTTGAAATGTGTCGCTTTTTCAAGCATATCTTCATTAACCAGAAATAAATATAAATGTTACGGGGTATCAAAAAAGTGGTGGATATATGTCCCACTTGGTAGTCCCCTTTTCTCCTGTTGAAATTTTAGCGGCTAAAATTATTTTAGGATTCATTCCAGGTTCATATAATCTTTTTCCAGATATTTTTCTATCAATTCAGAATATGTTACCCCGTGACGCTTTGATAGTGTCTGCAACATATGCAGAGCACGGTTAGAAATATCAATACGACGTACAGCCTTGTCATAATTTCTTTTTCTTTCACGTCTCAGGCGAGCGGCACGAATAGCGTTTTTAAGCTGTTTCCATTGCTCGCTGTTCATATAAGTTTCGCACCAGGTATTAACAGATTCTGGTGATTTGTCTGTTTCTTTAAATGCTTCCTGTGCCCGGATATTTTTTACAAAAGATTCATCGTCCTGCATCGCATCGTAAGGAAAGAAACCGCTGTCCAGTTTGTTGGCCAGCCAGTCCATAGCAGACCAGGTATCTTGATCAGTAGTTATTTTGTATTTTGCTCTTGCCATAGTGTTACCCCGTGTTGTTTTGGTTTATTGTATATAATGTTACGGGGTAATGCAATAAGTTATTGACAATATTTTGATGTTTATTTAGTATTGGTTTGATATCAAAACGATACTAAATAAATATCAAAAAGGATTCAAAATGATACTACTTATAGGTAGTCGGAAAGGCGGCTGTGGAAAATCAACAACTGCTGTTAATTTGGCAGCAGAGCTGGCTCAAAGAGGAAAGGATGTTGTGTTGGTAGATGCTGATCGCCAGGGGACTGCGGCAAACTGGGTGGAAGATCGTGAAGATACTGAACAACCAAGAGTTCATTGTGTTCAGAAGTATGACAATATCAAATCAACACTAATTGATCTGTCAAAGCGGTATGAGTATGTCATTGTTGATGCGGCTGGCCGTGATAGTCGGGAATTGAGAACCGGACTGCTGGCAGCAGATGTACTGCTTGTTCCATTCAGACCCTCACAACCGGATTTAGATACGCTTCCTCATTTGTCGGAAGTGGTTTCGGAGGCAATGGATTACAATCCGGGATTGAAGTGTTATGGCGTTATTACAATGGCTCCGACAAATGTTTTTATCCAGGAAACGAAAGAAGCCCGTGAACTGTTAGCTGATATGCCGACGGCTATTGAGTTAATAGACACTGTTATTTGTGATCGAAAGGTTTACAGAGACGCTATTTCCCAAGGAGTGGGTGTAACTGAAATGGAAAACGGAAAAGCCAGAGCGGAAATACAATTGATATTGGATAAGGTGATTGCATGAGAAAGTTGAAGAGCAAACCAAAAAATGAAGAAAGTTTCATTAATGCAGTGGATGAAATACAGGGCGGCACCTTTGATCCCGAGGCGGCGCGTAATTTTAAACAAGTAAGTTTACCCATGAATGAGTATGAGTTTCAATTGCTTACGGCAGCGGCAAAAAAAGAGGGACGGTCACAAAAAAACTTTATACGCCAGGCGATAATTGAAAAAGCAAAAGAAATATTAAAATAGGGATTAACTGGTATCAAATCAGTATCAAATTGAATTCGGTTTGATACTGATTTTGTGTGGTTTTTTCCGTTCTGGAGCCGGTTTTAGTTCGATATATCGAATGTTGGTAATCAATATATA
>WGBH01000408.1 GCA_015494435.1 Thiotrichaceae bacterium
ATAAATCATTGAATTTTAACAAATTAACATATCAATAGAAATCTAGAGTTAAAAACTGGAACATCGAGTAATAGAGGAACCGAGTGCAATTAACTAAATTACAAAATATATTAGATGCCATTTTATTAAGTGCTGATAAGCCGTTATCAGTTGATCAATTATTTAATTTCTTTAGCGAGGAGGATTTTGTCAATCGACAAGCCATTAAAAAGGCTTTGAAAAATTTACAAAAGTGTAATGAAAATAGAGGGTTTGAGTTAAAATTAGTCGCTAGTGGATACCGTTATCAGACTTGTGAGGAGTATAAGCTATGGGTTTCAAAACATTGGGATGAGCGTCCTCCACGTTATTCTCGTGCTTTGCTAGAAACATTAGCATTGATTGTCTATCGACAACCGACAACACGGGCAGAAATTGAGGATATACGCGGTGTAGCGGTGAGTTCGGGTATTATTAAAACCTTGTTAGAGCGAGAATGGGTGCGTGTGGTGGGGCATAAAGAGGTGCCTGGGCGACCTGCTATGTATGGTTCAACGCGTCAATTTCTGGATTATTTTAATCTGGATTCCTTAGACCAAATGCCTAGCTTGGGAGAGATTCAAGATATTGAAAAACTTTATCCTGAGCTGGATTTAAAATAAAGAAGTTTCAAGTGAGATCGGTAGAATCATTGCTTGGAGCTTCCTTAAGTAAAGAGAATAAAACAATGGCAAAATTAGAAGCATTAATTTTTGATGTAGATGGAACATTAGCCGATACCGAACGTGATGGACATCGCGTTGCCTTTAATCAAGCATTCGCAGAAGCAGGGTTAGATTGGGATTGGACAGTTGAATTGTATGGTAAATTATTGAATGTAACGGGGGGAAAAGAGCGGATTCGCTTGTATATTGAGGAGTTCTTAAAAGATTTTGATGCAGGTGATGATATTCAAGCCTTTGCTGCTAATTTACATAAACGTAAAACACATTTTTATTTGGAATTATTGCAATCGGGGGCTATTCCACTGCGTGCTGGTGTAGAGGATTTAATTAATGAAGCACGAGAGACGGGTCTGCGTCTTGCTATTGCTACTACCACGACACCTGCTAATGTGACTTATCTGTTAACGGCAACCTTGGGTGAAGCATCCAATGATTGGTTTGAGGTCATTGCGGCAGGGGATATTGTTCCTGCCAAAAAACCTGCTCCTGATATTTATATATGGGCAATAGAGCAAATGGGTCTTTCCCCTGATGTTTGTATGGCATTTGAAGATTCATTAAATGGGGTAAAATCTTCACTAGCTGCTAATCTTAAAACCTTGGTCACGGTCAATGGTTATACTAAAGAGGACGATTTTACAGGGGCTGCGATTGTTCTTGATCAAATGGGAACTGCTAAAGAGGGGTTTAAGGTCTTAGAGGGCGATGCAGGTGGCTATAGCTATGTTAATATTGCGATGATTAAAGCGTTGCATCAGAAATAATTTGCTCTTTATAACAGTTTTTTTTGATAAAAAAAGCGTCTAATAAGTCACATTGGCAAACTAAATCCTTTTTTTTGATCATGACGACTCAGGCGCGCATAAGCTAAGGTTATTTTTTCTTGCTCAGGTTTATTTAACAGTTTATCAACATCATAATAGCGCGTTCCACCTTGTGTTTTTTTATCAGGAACAAGCTCTCCTGTTTTTTCCCAGTTATGCAATGTTTGAATTGAAACACCCAGTAAATCTGCAACTTTACCTATTTTCATCATCTTCATAGTGAACGATGATAGCATATATTGTATGATATTAGTAGATTATATTGAGCTATTTCTTACTCCAGCTATGCCCAACTAAATAAATCATCTGCTCTGCTTTATGCCATTTTTCAATCAAAGCAACGATGCCTGCGTTAGCAGAATGGGTGGCGTAAGCCAAATTGTAGTGTGCTGCGTTTTTCATTGCATAGTGCATATATAACTCTCACTTAAAACCGCCAAAACCGCCGATATTTTATTTAAATATTGCGCTATTGGTTGTGATTGGGAAGTGAGCTTCCCTGAGTTCTGTGACTTCCAGAACGT
>WGBH01000409.1 GCA_015494435.1 Thiotrichaceae bacterium
ATATTGTACAATTAATGTCATTTTAGGCGGTTAACAATGTTTCTCAAGCACAGAGTCAACGAATTGACTAATCTCTTCAATAAAGTTTTCTTGGTTGTATTTTTATTTTTACTTTTTTTTATAATAACTTACTCGCTTTCCTTTGCAGAGGAAAAGGTTGATATTCCTTCTCCTTCTGAAGATAAAGTCCGTAAGGCAGTTGTAAACCAGCTTTTTTTATTAAATACTAAATCTAATACAAATGAAAAAAAAGAACAGGATGGTATTACTTCAATTGAGAAAGATAAAGAAAAAACAGTTGGAACTATGGTTAAACCGCTAGAAGACACTAAAAAAAACAAGGAAGTCAAAAAGGTCAAAAAGGTGGAGCAAGCTAAAAAAACCAAACCATCCAAGCAGACTAAGAAAACAAAGCTAGTCAAAAAAAATCAAAAATCTAAAAAATCTTCACTTGATACAGCAAAGAAAAAAACAACGAGTAATGCAGTAGATAAGAAGAAAACCAGTAAGGAATTATCATCAACAGAATCAACCCCGCTGATTGATTTATTGTCAAAAAAAGAGGTGCAGGCTCTTATGTTAGATGTCATGGAATCTCCTGATGAAGTAAAAACCAAAAAAACACCTTCAACAGTAGCTGCTTCAAAACCTAATCACAACAAAACGGTTTCAATTAGCAAAAATTCTGATAAGGCTAAAGCCATAAAAAAAGAAGAACCAAAAAACACATCAAAAAAAATGGTAAACTCTAAATCTCAAGAGTTTCCTGTCGGTCAATTAGATCAAAATATTTCCTCTAAAACACTCAAAGGATGGATTTATCTTGGTCATTTTGCATCGGAAAAATGGGAAAATAAAACATTAAATTTAAAAACAGAGTTGCCAAAGGTTGGTAAACAATACGCGATTAAAACTACAATGGTTCATGTACGTGATGCTTTACCCAAAAAAGGTAAAATGGGAAAGGTAGTTAAAATCCTCAGGAATAAAGCAATCATAAAGATCTTACGCTTACGTGGTTTAGGAAGGAATCGTAATCATTATTGGGCCAAAGTAGAATACTAACAAGAACTCGCACAAAACAATTTACCTCTCGTTCCAGTAAAGAGACTGTGGAACGAGGAATAAAAATATTGATTATGTTTTATTTTTCAGCCAGCGGTAAATAAAGTTGCGCTCCTTCTTGCAAAGTCATACTGCGTAAATGTCCTGCTTGATCGAGCGGTTTCATTAGTACGTGCGCATGAATATTATAACCAGGCACAATAAAGTATTGTTTGTGCTTATCCTTATTGTAAAGACCGACGATGGTGACATCTTGATCTTTGGATGTGGTTACACGGGGTTTCGCTGTGTCCATGCTCCAAGTCACTTCTTTTGCGTGACCTTTTATTTTAAACGGAATAAGCACATCGCCTTCGCAGTCGAGATCATCAACCACTTCATCGAGTTCAAAATTTAGATCATCCAAAGAACTCAATTCGTCCAATATTTCCGACTTTCCCCATGCCTTTGCTGTGGCAACTTGCAACATTGCCGCACCTTCTTCGGGCTTAGGATCATTGCGAACCAGTACTTTTTTATCGGCTATGGGTTGTGTCATATACACTTTGCCATCGAAAATACTGAGTTCATATTGATGATCCGCAGAAGGGCCATAGCCAATACTGGTTGGCTCTAATTTCACATCCTTCCAAACGACACTGGCAGAAAAATCGCCTTTGCCTAATTTTTTACGATCACCAATGGATTGCACAGGTGAGGTGCAAGCAAATTTCACCTCTTCAGCAGAGACAGTTTGTAGTGTTGAGAATGCGCTAAGTACAATAGCTAAAATTAAAATATGATATTTAAACATTGTTTAATAGCTTCCTTGTTTCATAAAATGGCTCAACGGGGCCTGCAATAATATAAGTTCCAACAGGGCCTGAGCGTTGACGGAAGCGCAGATCAATATGTGAATTTTCATGATCCATCACCGATTGCCAAACACCGTGCATGATATAATTTCGTGTACCACCCGTTGCTGAAATATTTTGTAAAATTTCGGTGGTCATTGCTTTACGGTAATATTTATTATCTTGTGCGCCTGCTTGACCGATACCCTCTGGATCGATTGCCGAATTGTAATCGCTATCATTAAGGTCTGGACGAAAAGTATTTTGAGCAATTTTCAATAATTCGACAACTTTTTGATTGAATTCATCGGTGTGTTCATCCCGTATGGTGATGTGGTTTTCAACGGTGACGTAATTTTCTACGGGGTTATCTTTTTGTGCTGATTGAAATTTCAAAATATCAGCATCAGAGGTATAAATCGCACCACGATCACCAGCCGCCACGGTTTTGAAAAATCCTTCGTAATAATCCAGTGCTAATGGTGTTTTAACAGGCGCACCATTTTTTATGGCATAGACAAATAGCATCGGTTTAATCGTTGATGTAAACCAGTCTTCTATATTAGCGGCTTTCATTGCATCCACGGATTTAAAACGAATAAATAAAGAGTAAAACAGTGGCAACTTTTTAGCGGCAAAGGCATCTTTATAAGCCGATTTTAAAACACCTTTTAGATCATCAGGATAATTTTTTGTCATGGTCGAATCACCGACCACATTTTTAAGTGCAATCCCTAAAAAATCACTATTCGATGAAAGTGTTGTTCCTAAAGCGTCAATAGCAGCTAAAAGCGCGTTATTTTCAGGTCCTGCAATACGAAACTCATAAAAGGCAGTAACGGGGCCTTTGTGTTCATCTAGTTCGTTAACGGTCGCATCGGCATGACTGTCATCCGTACAACTGACTAAGTTTAGCCCTGTTAATGTAGCAACACCTGCCATACCAAAAAAATCTCGACGATTCATAATTATTTCCCCTTTTGATTAAAAAGCAAAGCGCATATTGGAAGTGCTTCGCCTATCCTTAAATATAATGTGATACGAATTGACTCTCTAAGACTTTTCCCTTTATTAGCAACAACCACTGTTATTATTGGCACTACCACAACAACCACCTGCATTACTCTCACCCGAGATGCTATCGGTTGCACCTGCTAACCAACCTTTGATAGTTGCTACATTAGGAATACCGCCCGCATGAACCACCTTTTCATCAATCACGACACCTGGGGTGGTCATTACGCCATATTGCATAATAATAGGCAGGTCTTCGACCTTTTCTAACTCAACGGTTACACCTAATTCTTCTGCGGTTTTAGCGATTAAATCCATTGTATTTTTACAATTAGCACAGCCTGTACCGAGTACTTTAATTTTCATTTTTATCTCCTATCTATCATTAAAATAATTTTTTCCACCACTTTTTACGATTATTTGGCAGTGGTGTGTTATCTTCAATTGTTTCGGGTTTTATTTGACTGATCACCCAGCGAGGTAAATATTTTTTACCACCGCAACCACAGGATGAGCCTAAATTACTGGGGTCGTATACTTTTATAAAGGTGGTATTTTTTAAATCATTAACATAAACGATGCCACAAAAATCATGCTCATGTTCTTCGCGTAATAATTGATTTAATCCTCCAATAGCATCTTTTAATTGATCCCCCGTCAGTGGAGAGGTTGGCAATACATCACCGACTTGATAGATATACCAAGCTTCCCCGCTTGTTTCTATTCTCTGCCAAAGCGCATCAAGTTGATGCCACCTCAAAATACCTGAAAAGTTACCGTTCAATTGCTCTAAAAAAGACGTTTTCATTTTATAGCACCACGTTAAAGACATAACCAACGATTAAAATACCTGTTGCTACAACGCCTACAAAGGTTGCAATCAACTGTATTTTTAATACTTTTCTTAAAATCAGAATTTCAGGCAATGATAAAGCGATCACACTCATCATAAAGGCAAGCGTTGTACCTAAGGATGCGCCTTTATCCATTAAAGCTTCAACAATTGGAATCACACCTGCGGCATTAGTATACATAGGGATACCCATAACAACCGAGGCAGGCACTGACCACCATGCTTCTTTGCCCATAAACGATGCCATAAAGTCTTCAGGTACAAAGCCATGAATTGCCGCCCCAACAATGATACCGATGACAATATAAATCCAAATTTTTGCAACAATTTCTTTCACATGTTTCCAGCCTTCATTAAAGCGATCAACCCAGCTAAAGCTAGTTGTATCCGCAGGAAGTGCCGCACCTGTATGAATATCTCGTACCCAGTCTTGTAAGTATTTTTCCATGCCCAGCTTGCCGATAATTATCCCTGAAAAAATAGCAATGCTTAATCCAAGCACTAAATAAAGCGCCGCCACCTTCCAGCCGAACATCACAAATAATAAGCCAAGGGCAATTTCATTAATCATCGGTGCTGAAATTAAAAAGGAAAACGTTACGCCTAACGGCACACCCGCAGATAAGAAACCAATAAATAATGGCACCGCCGAACAAGAGCAAAACGGTGTGACGATGCCTAATAATGCTGCCATCGTATTACCCACACCTAAGCGTTTACCTGCAAGGAAATCGCGTGTTTTTTCGGGGGAAAAAAAGCTTTGAATCACTCCCATAAAAAAGACCACGCCGATTAATAATAAGAAAATCTTTGGCGTATCAAAAAAAAAGAAGTGAATCGACTCGCCTAAATGGGTCTCGCGTGTTTGCCCTGTTAGTGACAGAATAAAATTGGCAAAATTATCGAGTTGAGAATAGAGAAAAAACCAAATAATAATCGCAATGGGGATGCCGATTAGCCAGTAGGTTAATGGGGATGGTTTGTTATTTGTGGTGGCTTCATTCATAAGACGCTTCCTAACAATAATTTATTTGCATTGTTAAGAAGACGATATAACGACTCAAAAGACGCAGATTTTTTTTATTTTTTGGCATCCTTCATATATTTAAAAAGTAGTTTACACTTTTTCCACCATGTTATTGCGAGGAGCTTTCTGAATTTATTTACAAACGACGAAGCAATCTCTTTAAGTTATAAGCTAAAAAATTGCTTCGTCGTTGATTCGCTACGCTAATCAAGCTCCTCGCAATAACGTGATATTTTAGAGTAAAGGTAACGTAACGACTAAGGTGTTAACTGGGGAATGAAGGATGCCCAAATTTTATATGATTTTTTTGGAACGGTTTCTAGTATCTTTCCTTATCTCATTAGATAATGATAAACACGAAAAATATAAATCAATGAGAAATTTGCATGACTAC
>WGBH01000410.1 GCA_015494435.1 Thiotrichaceae bacterium
ATATTAGTAGATTATATTGAGCTGTTTCTTACCCCTGCATAACATGCATCCGCCATATGGCAATTGGTTTGTACCGTGTTGACAAGACTTTCTAGTGCCATTTCTGATAGTTTTTTAGTCCTCATGGAATGAATTCTCTCTGCTTTTTTTCTTCTAATTATTCTATACCAAAGGATATTAGCATTTCCTTAATAGATCACTATAATCTTACTCTCATATTTTATATCCCCTTTCCTATCACGGAGTAACAACACAGTGCGTATACGAATCAAAACCAAATGGAGCAATAAAGTACGTGAGGTCTCTGTTGAAGAGACAGTCAGCGTACTCGCATTTAATTGCTGGAAAATTGGCATGCAGACCTTGCTTGAAATAGAGAATGAAAACTTTCAGATTGATACCCAACAACAACGTATTGCAATTATAGAAGAAATCGTTGCATTTCTCATTCATTCACTCGATCGTATGGTCTATGAAACCATTAATGATGAAGATCGTGCCACTTTGATTCAACTTTATGCGCAAAAAATGGCAGATCATGTACAAGATAATGCGCGTGATTTTAGTGGTAACGGTGATTATCGTACCCCTTTTTATGAAAAACTAAACCGACGCTTTGTAGCTTATGCTAATACCAAATGGGATAAAGATAAAAATCAGGCGGGTTTTTCAATGGGACGTGAATTTGCTCAAAATATAATGAATACACTCGGCGCACGGGATCAAAAATGGGCGTTGGACTATTTGCAACAGGTACTTCTTCCTGATTTCTTTGCATTGTATATAAAAACGGTTAAATCCGTCGGTTTGATTGAAGATAAAACAAGAGAAGGAAAGCAACTGGATTCACAACATCATTTGCTTACCGATAAAGAGGATCAACTAAAAAATGTTAGCACCCCTCGCTATACAATTGCTGAGCCTGCAACCAGTAAATCCTAAATAGATGGACATAATAAATTTAACAAAATAAACAAGTAAAATGTTAGGTTTATTGTGTCTACCTACTTAAATCCTTATAAAATACCGCTACTTTTAATATTCAAATAAGCATTAATTAACTCAACACTTAAATGATCGGGCGTTGTTTCTAAAGCATTGGTTCCATTGTGTAATAACTTCTCAAATGCTTTTTTTCGATATTGCAAATATTGATGCGTTGCGGCGTTGAGAATCGCATCAGGGAGTTTTTTAACGGGCTGTTTTAAAACATTATCAATCGCTTTTTCGCGCAAACTACTCACAAGCACTAGGTGACGCTTTCTCAGTAAATTAATCGCAAGCAGTAAATCATCACTGTCTTCATCACGAATATTGGTCAGCACAATGACGAAAGCACGTTTTTTATGCCTAATCATTAAATCAGTCGCCGCTTTACTAAAATCAGGTGATTCATTACTAGGCTGCAAATCATAAATGGTATTTAAGATTCTCTGAATCGTGTGATACCCCTTACGTGGTGCTATCCATCGAGACTCACCAGAGAATGTTCCCAAGCCGACCGCATCCCCCTGACGTAATGCGACATAAGAAAGTAGTAAAATAGCATTCAAAGTATGATCAAAATGTGACAGTTCATCATCTTTAGCTAACATACGATGTCCACAGTCCAACATAAAGATGATTTCTTGGTCACGCTCATCTTGGTATTCGCGTGAAATAAGTTTTAAACTGCGCGCAGTTGCTTTCCAATCAATTTGACGCAATGCATCACCTTGACGATATTCGCGCAATTGATGAAAATCTTGCCCTTCCCCACGACGGCGTTTTTTGATAATCCCCATTTGACTGAGATTATTATCCGTTGCTAATAAAGCATATTGCGATAAAGCAGCAAAATTAGGATAAACACGTGTTTCATTACTAATATCCAATTTTATATTACGTTGCCAAAACCCCAGCAAAGAATCCAAATGTATTTGCACTAAAGGAAAAATAAATCTTCCACGCTCTGTCGCTATTAGTTGATATTCAAAATCAGCATAAACTTTTGGTGCAACGCTTAAAGTAACAGGCAATCCTTCAACTTCCATCGATTGCGGATAATGATCATAAACTTGCAATATTTGCGAGTACTTGGAATGGTTTTGTACACGCAGTTTGATGTGACGATAAACACCTAATGGCAATGAGCTGGGCACATTACGCCAAACCTCAATCGGTTGCTTCAAATAAAGTTGTAATAAATCAATACTTGATATAATCAGTAATGCATATAATCCCAATTGCCATAGATCAATTAAAGCTGACCAGAACGTTGCTAGTAACCCGATAAAAGAAAATAGCAACAGACTATAAAATAAGCGTTTAGATGGGAGAGGCATCAAAAATCAGCCCTCTTTCAGTAGATTTTTGAGATCAATTAGAGCCGCATTAGCTCGTGAAATATAAGATGCCATCACTAAAGAATGATTAGTAACAAATCCAAACCCACTGCCATTAAGAATAACAGGACTCCACACTGTTTCTTGTGTTGACTCTAATTCACGTATGATTTGACGTATACTTGCAATGGCATTTTTCTTTTTTAATACACCTTTGAAATCTATTTCCACTGCTTTCAATATATGCAATATCGCCCATGCTTGTCCTCTCGCTTCATAAAAAATATCATCAATATTAAACCAGTCTGTTTTAATATATTGTTGCTCAGCAGTCTTTGTACTTTGTGTTGCACCACTATCACCTGCTAAATCTGTATTAATACGCACTTGCCCAACACTAGCACTCAGATTCTGAGATAAGGACCCCAAACGCTTTTGCATTTTATTTAATAGTGTACGCAAATTATCTGCCCGTGCATAAAATTGTGCTTTTCCTTGCTGCAATTCATTAAGATAAGCATTGACCTTCTCACGTCCTTTTTTATAAGAGCTTTCTGCCGCCGGCATCATCCATGATTCACTGTCAATATTAAATTTAATTTGCGCTTGAACTAAATTTTTATTTTCTATTGATTGTGATTGAGAACGGCTTAGATCATCACGCATTGAAAGTGAAAAATCACGAATATGCGTTAAAACTCCAAATTCCCAATTAGGCATATTATCCATCATTACGCCAGGGGGCATTTTATCATTTTCAATAAAACCTCCTGGTTTCTCCAATAAAGTACTGACCAAACGCGACAGTGTGGCTGTTGTTACTACACCATTCACCAATGTCTGACCTTTTTCAGTACCTGTCAAATCATAAGCATTTTCAAGTACATCAAATGGAGCAGGCTCAGTACTCCAAATAAACATTAACACAAAGACAGCAATAATAGCAGTCACACTAAAAAAGCCTAAAGTCCATTTTAATCCCTTTTCCTTCCATACTTTAGGATTAAAATAAGAAATCACTTCCTTTGATTTTTGTGCCGTTTTTTCTATAACTGCCATAATAGCTCTCCTCTGATTATTTTCATTTTATATAGATAGTTCTAATTATACTCTGAATACGATTTTTAATACCCAGACAATTGGCTTAAATGTATTATTATTTTTTCAAAAAAAAACCCTGATAACAAATGCTATCAGGGTTTTAGATTTGAACCTGGTGATGACCTACTTTCACATGGGAACTCCCACACTATCATCGGCGATGACACTTTTCACTTCTGAGTTCGAGATG
>WGBH01000411.1 GCA_015494435.1 Thiotrichaceae bacterium
CGCACTGGCTTCAATTGGATTTGAGACAATATTTTTAAATTTTATATCAAAATCTTTAATAAAGGATTTTGCATTTTTAATACCTTTTTGTCCATCTAATGCAATTCCTAAAATACGTGCATTTTTTAATTTACCATCAAATTTAACTATTGCTGGCATATGTTGACGACAGGCATGACAATCCGATGCCCATAGTTCAACAATCGACCATTTTCCTCCCCCGAATTGTTTTTCTATTTCTACTTTTTTACCCATCAAATCTGTAAATGCAGCCGCTGATGTGCTGAAAAAAACAGACATAATGATGATTGCAAGAAAACCCCTCAAAAATTGTGCGGTAAAAAAGGTGTTAGCGGTAAGTTCTTTCACTGAAAGTATCCTCTTAATTAATTTTTTGTAGTACCATTTTGAAAATGGAGCAAAATTCATAAAAATGCTCTGCAATATATACGCTAAAAACCTCTCTGTGGATACAAAATAATTGCTAGGAATAAACTTATGAATACCAATAAAAACAGTGCTCGCAATACCTTAGTTCAAATTGTATTTTTATTGATCGCTATTGCTAGCTTATTGTTTTTCTTTAAAGATACCATTGCCACCTTATATGCTTCTGATAATATTAGCTTAAGTGCTATCTTACTCAATGGTTTTATTGTAGTTTTATTTTTACTTGGTATGCTACGCATGGTGATTACTTTATTACGTTATGTTAATGAACATCAAACCCTATACCGCTTAGTGAGTTATTTGCAACAAGATGCACAAGACCCTATTGCACGCCTATCCCCTGATGCTTTATCGGTGAAACGCTATCAATATATTCATTGGATTAATCAACAAGGTTCAGCGGTTAATCAAGCAGCACTTGCTTCAACGCTTAATGCTGATGAAAGCTCCCGCTTAACTCTAATCCGTTTTGTACATAGTACCCTTATTCTAGCGGGAGTCTTTGGTACAGTGGTCTCGCTTTCCCTTGCGCTTATTGGTGCATCGGCACTGTTAGGCTCTCCTGAAAGCACTCATGAAATGGGAATGGTGATTGCGGGTATGTCTTCTGCTTTAAGTACCACGATGACTGCCATTGTTTGTTTTATTATTTACGCTTATTTTTATCTACGCCTTAATGCTGCACGAGTACAATTATTAAGTGGCATTGAAGATGCAACCACGCTTTATATGCTCCCTAAAATAAGCCATTCAGAAGAATCTTTAATCCATCATGTCGCTGATTTAACCGCTGCATTAAATAAATCTGCACAACATATCCTCGAAGTCGAAAATAAATTAATAACCGTCGCTGATCAATTACAACAAACCGTTAATGACTTACAAAAAGGCGTTAATCAAACAGGAATGAATGAAGTGATTGAATTGATTCGAGAGGGTTTCCGTTTACCCACAACAGAAAAAACAACACCTTTAGCCGCTCCTCCATCGGTTCAGCCTAATAAAGAAATAAAACAAAAAGGGTTTACTGGTTTTAGAGGTTTTAAATCATGAGTTTCGGCTTCCCTAATGCAAATAATGACTTTGAATATCATGATTCCAATGAGGAAAGTTTTTGGCCATCATTTACCGATATTATGATGGTGATTGTGATGGTGTTTTTGCTAGTTGCGGTGTCTGTTATTTTAAATAATTATCAACTGCTTGAAAACTTAAAAAAGAGTATACAAGCACAACAGTTAGCCTCATCAATTGCTGAAGATACACAGCTAAAAAACAGCACTTTAGAGGAACAATTATTGCAATTAAAACAACAATTGGCATTGGCTAACAACCAAATAAGCGCTGCAAAAGAAAGTAATAAGACAACACAAGCAGAGTTACTTAAAAACCAGCAAATTATTAAAGAACTGAATGCTATCTCAAAGCAACAAACCCAACAATTAGAGGAAAAAACTGCCTATTTTGCAACTTTAGAACAACAAGCTAAACAGCAACAAAAAGAACAGCAAAATAAAGTGGAGGATTTAAAGGCACAAATAGAAGTACTACGAAACTCTTTAACAGAAAACTCATCCGCATATCGTGAATTACAACAAACCTTAAGCAATAAATCTTCAAAAATTGAACAATTACAAACTTCTTTAACAGAGAAAACTGATCAATACAACGAATTAAAAAAGAAAGGTGAAAGTAATGAAACACAATTGCTAAGCCTACAAGGTGAATTGAATTCTTTAGATAAAAAGTACCAAAAATTATTACGCCCCGCCCGCTCAGCAAAAAATAAATTTGTGGTTGCCATTATCTATACAAAACGCAAAGGTCGTCCTATTTATCGCCTACGCATTCATCCTAAAGGTGAATATAAAAATGTCTCACGATCACAGTTAGAACGAAAAATGGCTAAACTAAAAAAGCAACACAAGAATAATTTATACGTAAAGGTCGTTATCCCTAAAAACAGTGGTTTGTCTTATAATGAAGCATTAAAATTTACCAGCTTTATGCAAAAATCTTATGATTATTATTTTCAACCAAAAGAAACCGAAAAAGCTAAAGAGAAACCAAAAAGTAAGGAATAATTAATGGCACTGCTGTTCGCTCAAAAAAAGAAAATAATCATCTGTCATCTTTTTATGATTAGTTTAATGCTCACAACATTGCTTGATGCTAAAATACCCCTACCTTCCTATGCCGCCCAATATAGCGTTTTTAGCGGTGATGGATCTCAACTCATCTATGTCAATGCAATGGGAACGGAAATTATAAAAATACAGGTTAAAACTGAAAAAATTATAAAACGTATCCCTTTTAAACTTACAACAGGCTCTACTTTATTAGCGCCCACACCTGACGGTTTTAAATTGCTTGCCGTTCATGCGAAAGGCATTGATGTTATTCATAATGGAACAGGGAAAGTGCTCAGAACATTACCGCATCCATCAGGTCGATACGATTGGCGAGGTAGCGTCATCCAACAAAATTCTAACGGTAGCTTATTAGCCATTCCATCGATAAGAAACGCCTCGCCTAAAATTTACCTTATTCATACAGGATCAGGGAAAATTATTCGCCAAATTAAATTATTACAACGCGGAAAAATTGGCAGTATTGGTTTTAGTCCAAATAAACGCTTATTAGCATATACCCAGTATAGCGGTAAAAAATTAATACTTTATTTATATGATATTAGCCAACAAAAACAACGTATGCGTATGCAGATCATCACAACAGGCGATTCTTATCAGGAAATGATTCATTTCAGTGGCAATAATCAACAACTTGTGATTTCAGGTGTTAATCAAAAGACGATCAAACTGATCGACATTCAACAAGAAACAATCCAACAACTGCCTTACCCTTATAGCCGTTTTACTGATTTTAGCGCAGATAATAAAAGCCTATTGATTATCCAACCGTATAAAAACACACTCACTCTTAGAAATATTGCTACAGGAAAACAACAGATCAATAGACTATCCGTTAATAAAACAGATTATCTTACTACTGTTATTCAAACTCGCAATAAGACACTGCTGGCAATACCAAAAAGAAAAGTAAAACCTAAAGAAATAGAGTCCTTTTTATGGATTGATGCACGCACAGGAAAAGCGTTTAATTAAGCCGACTTTAGGGAAGTTCCTAATATATAATTTTCAGTTTGGGCGCATAATCAGGGTAAGAAACAGCTCAATATAATCTTATCATACAATATGCGCTATCATCGTTTACTATGAAGATGATGAAAATAGGTAAAGTTGCAGATTTATTGGGTGTTTCAATTCAAACATTGCATAACTGGGAAAAAACAGGAGAGCTTGTTCCTGATAAAAAAACACAAGGTGGAACGCGCTATTATGATGTTGATAAACTGTTAAATAAACCTGAGCAAGAAAAAATAACCTTAGCTTATGCGCGCC
>WGBH01000412.1 GCA_015494435.1 Thiotrichaceae bacterium
GTGTATCGACATGAAGAATTTTTTTTGTAAATGTTGGGTAAATTGTCACTCCAATTCCTAAAACAAAGGTCAAAAATGCTAATGGGCCTAAGGAAAAAATTACATTTTTCGTTTTGATGACTGTCGTCACTAATGAAAATTTGATATTTGTAACTTGAGTGCTCCGCTGATTGGGCGGTGTTTTAAAGAGAAAGATGGTAAAGAGGAAAATAAAAATCAATGATCCTATTGCTAACCAAAAATAGAACGAGCGCCAAAATTGACCGCCAAATAAGAAGCCTAAAACTGCACCAATACCCATACATGCCATGATTGCGGCATTGGCAAAACCACGGTTTTTGGGATACTCCTCCGCAATGATGGCAAAAGTGCTGATACGCATGGTAGAATTTGCAATCCCTAACAGCAGACGGGCAATTATTAATCCGATAAAAAATGAAAAACTTAAGTGAAAAAGCAACGAACCCATCATGAGCATAAAAAAGCCAGCATATAAGAAATATTCACGGAGGCGAGAGTATTCGTCCAATAAGTATCCCAGTGGGAACAATGATACCACCGCACTGAAAAAATATGCACTTAAAACTAGAGCTAATTCTAATTCCGACCAATTAAATACAAACGTCATTTCAGCAACAGCTGGTATTACAGATACGCTATTTGCAGTGTCTAACAATGCAATTACAGCTGTCAAAAATAAGAGCATTTGTTTTCTTGGATTCCATTCAAGGTTATTTTTCAGTGCAAAAAAATTAATTTTTGTCATTTCATCGCCTATCTGTGCATCTTGTGCAATTATGATCATTTCCATTCTGAACAAAAACGCTGTTAAATCCTTTTATGTTTGTTTAATTAAAAAATCACTTTAATGCGTAATTTTGAGCGTTTTTTAGAGAAATAACGTGAGCTTTATGTGTGGAATTGCAGCAATCATTACAAAGAATAAAGTACAAGTGGCTAAAGATAGATTATTACTCATGCTTGAAACGTTAAAACATCGAGGTCCCGATTACTCAAATTGGAAGTCTTTCAGCATCGATTCGTTTACAGTATTACTAGGAGCCAATAGGTTAGCTATAGTTGGGACAGAACATCAACCAATTCATGAAAATAACCTCACATTAGTTGGTAATGGTGAAATCTATAATTACAAAGAATACGTCTGCCCCCCACAATCAGATTTACGAAGTCTTCTAAAACTTTATCAACAAATACCACAGAATAATAATACGCATACCCTTCTCAAAGAATTTGGGAATCTGTTATTTAAAAAAATCGATGGCTTCTATAGTTTTATTTTAGTTGACCAAAATCACGGGCGAATAATTATTGGGCGAGACTGGCCGGGACAAGCTCCACTTTATTATGGATACAAGGACAGCACTATCGTTTTTGGTTCTGAAGTAAAAGCACTAAATAGGATTGGAATAAAAAGATTCAAACGAATTAAACCGGGAACGCTTTCTCTGATCACCCGAGATTTAGCACTTGAAACCTCCTTTATGCCTTATTATCAAATGTTTACGCAATGGAAACAGACCACTGAGGAATCAATACAACAATCGCCTTCATATGATACCGCAAAAGTACAACTGACCCACTTATTGACCACCGCAATTAAAAAAAGAATACCTACAGTCTCCTATGCCGTCTTTCTAAGCGGTGGAATCGATTCCTCTCTTCTAACACTCTTAACAAAAAAGATTTCAGAAAAATTTTCACTTGAAGCTCCTTGTGTGATTAGTGTCGGAACTAAAAGCGCCAAAGATATCAAATTCGCTGAAAAATTTATTCATACGTTTAAACTAAACTTTTTCCCTATTTTGATCAACGAAAACATCCTAGAGCATGAGTTACCAAGGATAATACATGCTATAGAAACAACTAATGCAACTTCGGTTGCCATTGCAGCACCACTTTATTTTGCTGCCCAAATGGCAAAAGAACTAGGCATTAAAGTCGCATTTACCGGACAAGGAGCTGATGAATTATTTATCGGTTACTCTCATTATCGTAAACATTTGACTAATACATCACATCCCATAAATCGAACACCACAAACTCTACAAGACCTTATTATAGACGAAATAATCAAAATTAGCAGCAGAAATCTAGAACGTGATAATAAAACACTCATGGCACAGTCCGTAGAACCACGGCTTCCCTATCTCGACGTAAAATTGGTAAATTATGTGATCCAGTTACCACTACATTTTAAAATTGTTAAGGACAATCACACCAACACTTGGCTCACAAAAAGGATTTTAAAAGACATTGCAGCTAAAGAAGGACTAGATCTCAGCATCATTCAAAGAAAGAAAACCGCTGCTCAGTATGGTTCCGGAATAATGAAACTTTTAAAAAAAGTGGCAAAGAAAAATGGATTTAAATTTTTAAAGGATTATTTTGAATGGATCGCAAAGAAACACGACATTGATTGGGTTATTGAAACCAAATTTCGTTAATTAGCGTTCAAAAACTGCAGTAACTGCGTTTCCTCCACCTAAACAAATGGTTTCTAAACCACGAGTTGCATCACGGCGGATCATTTCATAGATGAGGGTAACTGCAATTCTAGCACCACTAGCACCGAGCGGATGTCCTAACGCAACAGCACCACCGTTCACATTAAAAATTTCATCCGGGATGCCTAAACTTCGTTGAACAGCAATAGATGCTGTAGCAAAGGCTTCATTATGTTCGATTAAATCAAAATCATCTATTTTATAATTATATTTTTCAAATAATTTTTTCACACCCACAATTGGTGCTTCCATCACTAATCTTGGCTCCACGCCGGCAGTGTTATAAGGTCCAATGTATGCCATTGGCTCTAAACCATATTCTTGTGCCTTTTTCTCTGACATAACTAAAACCGCTGCAGCTCCATCGTTTAATGGCGACGCATTTCCCGCTGTTACAATGCCATTCTTTCGAAAAACGGGCTTTAACTTTTGTAGTTTCTCAAAACTGGTATTTGGTCGTGGACTTTCATCTTTATCCAGTAAGGTGATTGTTTCCCCTTTTTCTTCTACCGTCACTGGAACAATTTCCTCGTCAAACTTTCCGGCTTTTTGTGCCGCTACTGCTTTCTGATGACTCCATAACGCAAAACGGTCAGCTTCTTCACGGGTAATATTATGGCGTTCAGCTACTATCTCCCCAGTTTCACCCATGATTATGTTATGGTAGGGGTCGATTAAACCATCATATTCCAATGCATCATATAAAATATCATTACCATAAACATATCCCTGACGTGCCCGCTTCAAAAGGTAAGGTGCTTGCGACATGTTTTCCATTCCGCCAGCTACTATAACTTCAAAGTCACCAGCCTTTATAGCTTGAGCTGCCAATGTAATTGCCTTAAGTCCCGAGCCACATACCTTATTTATTGTGACTGCAGCAACTTCATATGGCAAACCACCATACAAGGCAGCTTGTCGTGCTGGAGCTTGACCTAAACCTGCTTGTAATACACATCCCATAATTACCTCTTCGACATCCTTAGGTTCGATATTAGCGCGTCGTACCACCTCGCGAACTACTATTGAACCTAACTTTGTTGCCGGAATACTGCTTAAAGAACGATTAAATTTACCAACTGGCGTTCTAGCGGCTGAAACAATAACTGGTCTATTCATAACAGTCACCTCTGTTTTTTGAATCAGAAAGAAAGAAGAAACAAAAATATTTGTGTTAACAAATCATGTTAAATTGAGATGGAACGTTTTACGTTTTGAATTTATCTTTTTTCTGTGCTGAGCGGGATTCAATTGCTTTGATTCGTTCCAAAACCGA
>WGBH01000413.1 GCA_015494435.1 Thiotrichaceae bacterium
CTTCTAAAATGCTGTGGGATGGTTCAATACTGGATAACCTTGGAGGGAAATCTTCAATTCTCTTTAAAGGCATCCGTGTTGGACGTGACGTTCATGGTAGTCGGAATATCCTGATTCGGTTTTTAACTAACGTTCTGGAAGTCACAGAACTCAGGGAAGCTCACTCCCTAATCAGAACCAATAGCGCAATATTTAAACAAAATATCGGCGGTTTTGGCGGTTTTAAGTGAGAGACAAAGGTATTATTAACCAATGAGTAATATGAGTTCTAAAGAGATACAGCAGAAAATAGCATCAGCACGTACTAAGCTTATCTTAGATAAGCCTTTTCTTGGAGCCTTGGTTTTACGCTTGCCACTACAAGAGGCAAATCCAAACTGGTGTAAAACCACAGGAACAGATGCGCGTAAGTTTTATTATAATCCCAAATATATCGAGGAATTACGCCCTGCCGAAATGCAATTTGTTTTAGCGCATGAGGCTTTACACTGTGCTTTATCGCATTTTGCACGTAAAGAGCATCGAGTAACTCATCGCTGGGATCTTGCCTGTGACTATGCCATTAACCCCATTTTGATTGCGGATGGCTTAACAGCACCGCCTAATGTGATGGTGCTCAAACAATATCAAGGTATGTCTGCGGAAGAAATTTACCCACTATTACGCGACAATGATCACAGTGAAACAATGGATCAGCATCTTTATGATAAACAAGATAATCCTAGCGAAGGTGGAGAGGAACAACAAGAAAACCCATTAGATCAGCAAAATAATAATACCCCCTCCTCTAAAAAGAATAAATCCAATAGCAATAAAAAGAAAGATGACAATAAAGAGTCAAAAGGCACAGGTGAGCAACAATTTGATCCAATAGCAGGTGGCAATACTGCTCCTCCTCCTCCGCTTAATCAATCAGAAGCAGAAGAGCTAAGTGTTCAATGGCAACAACGCATGGCAGGGGCTGCACAGCAAGCAGAACAAGCAGGAAAACTCAGTGCGGTGATGAAACGCCTAGTAGAAATATTATTACAACCCCGTCTACCGTGGCGTGCATTATTAGCACGTTATATGAGTGCCATGGCACGAGATGATTATAGTTACCTGCGCCCATCAACGCGACGTGGACACCCTGCTATTTTCCCTACCCTCAAAAGTAATGAAGTGAATGTTCTCGTTGCTTTTGATGTCAGTGGCTCGGTGAGTGATAAAGAATTAAATGACTGTCTTTCAGAAATTAATGCCATTAAAGGGCAAATGCGGGCGCAAATTACACTGCTCGCCTGTGATTCTGAGATAATTGAAGGCTTTCCTTATGTCTTTGAACCTTGGGAAGAAGCCAATTTTCCTATTGAAATAGCAGGCGGAGGCACAACTGATTTTCGTCCCGTGTTTAACTGGGCTGAACAACAGGATAGACAACCTGACATTATGATTTATTTTACCGATGCACAAGGAAACTTTCCTGCTTACCCGCCTAGTTATGATGTTATTTGGCTAGTAAAAGGCAAAGGGCAAGTCCCTTGGGGACAACGAATACAGCTTAATTAAGCTACTCCAAGGGACTAAACACATCATTAGGACTACGTTATCCCTGTACAAGACATTATTGGTTAATTCTTTTTATATCAAATAGTATGACTTTATAGTTGTTTATTGGATTACGTTATCTCACAGAGCCGACAAATCCAAACCGTAGGTCAGGTTAGATTTTTTTGCTCGCATCATAAGCTATAGCTAAAATAATAACTCAGGAATCTTAACTTTAGTCGGTACGAATTGCACAGGCTAAAGCTTAGACTCCTTTTTAAGATGGTGTACCGATCACGTCAACATCAGCGGGTGGTTTAAAGTAGAATTGTTTACTGCTAACAGGAGCATTATTGCGCACGTTTAAATTAATCACTGTCTTTTGACCCAGTTTATCAAACATCACCATTTTGCGTAAATCACCCTTAGGATCTAAACCTAATTGAATATTTTTAAAATCACGCGAGTTACGGTGTGGTTTTAGATCGAACCAATCTAACCCCCCTGTTTTTTCAGCCATTTGACTCACTTGAAATTGTGAGTCAGGGGAGGCTTTTCGAGTCAATACAGCAATCGGAGTGCTTGAAATAGCTGCATGCATTGGCTTAACGGTCACTTGATCTAAGTCTTTATCATAAATCCAGACATTTCTGCCATCTGCTATGATTTCCTGAGGTTCAGGGGTTGAATAAACCCAGCGAAACTTTCCTGGACGGTTGAGATACAACTGCCCTGCTGCCTTTTGGATTATTTTTCCTTTTTTATCATAAACTTGTTGATTAAAAGAACCTACTAAAGAAGTTACCTGTATAAAAAAATTATTCAAACGTTCTCTCGCAGCGTTTTGTGTTGCTGCAACGATTGCACTGTAACCTAGCCCCATCAGTAAAACACTTGTAATCAATGTTTTAGTAACTGTTCTCATTGCTATTTTTTTCATTTAACACCCTTCGTAATCTATAATTTATATTAATAATTAATACAACTTCTCATAAACTATGGGCAAGACCATATTTTTGGAGTTTAAGTTTTAGCTTATCACTCGCAGAAACTAAAGCTTGAACTCCAATCTATTAATCATGAGAAGTTACTAATTAGCAACAGGCTCAGGTACTAGAACTTCACGCGTTCCTTTTGATTGAACTGGACTAACAATTCCTGCCGCTTCCATATCTTCTATCATTGTTGCGGCACGGTTATACCCTATTTTCAAACGTCGTTGCAAGTAAGATATAGAGGCTCGACGGGATTCTGTCACAATAGCAACTGCTTCGTCATAGAGTGCATCACCTTCTCTATCTGCTAAAGGCTCTAAACCTGGAATAGCCCCCTTAGCACCACCGGTCTCTTTTAAGACATTAGCAAGGTATTCGGGTTCTCCTTGCGATTTAATATAATTAACAACATCTTCTACTTCTTGATCGGCAACAAATGCCCCATGGACTCGTTGTGGCAAACCTGTTCCAGGTGGCAAATAAAGCATATCACCTAAACCAAGTAATTGCTCTGCGCCCCCTTGATCCAAGACAGTACGTGAATCAATTTTTGTAGATACCTGAAAAGCGATACGTGAGGGTATATTTGCCTTAATCAAACCTGTAATAACATCGACAGAAGGTCTTTGGGTAGCTAAAATTAAATGTATTCCTGAAGCACGCGCCTTTTGTGCTAAACGTGCAATCAATTCTTCAACCTTTTTACCAACGACCATTATCATATCGGCAAATTCATCAACCACAACCACAATATAAGGTAGCGGTTCTAGTATTTTAGGTTGAGTATCAATATGCTTAGTTGGGTCATAACTTGGATCCATAATTGGCTTGCCATTTTTAATCGCTTCAGCCACTTTTTCATTATAACCTGCAATACTACGCACTTTTACATGCGACATCATCGCATAACGACGCTCCATTTCACCTACACACCAACGCAACGCATTCGCCGCATCTTTCATATCAGTAACAACTGGAGTTAATAAGTGTGGAATTCCCTCATAAGTACTTAATTCTAACATCTTAGGATCAATAAGAATTAATTTAACCTGCTCAGGAGTCGATTTATAAAGTAAGCTCATCAACATCGCATTAACTGCCACGGATTTACCTGAACCTGTTGTACCCGCGACCAATAAATGGGGCATTTTGCTCAGATCAGCAACCACCGCCCTTCCACCAATTGATTTACCTAAAACTAATGTTAAAGGTGATTCGGATTCTTTAAATTCTTTAGAATCTATAATATCTCGAATCACCACTAAATCACGTTTAGCATTAGGGACTTCAATACCAATGGTTGTTTTACCTGGGATGACTTCAACAATACGAACACTCATCACCCCCATATTACGCGCTAAATCTTTTGCTAGTCCCGTAATCTTACTCACTTTAGTCCCTGCTGGGAGTTGTAGTTCAAAACGTGTCACAATAGGACCTTGTTGTCGGCTTTCTATTGTTACGCCATGAACACCATAATCTTGTAATGAGCTAATGATTCTTTCTGAAATTTCATTAAGGGCTGCAATATCTTCTGATGAATTCTCACCTTGGCCTTCAGGTGCAACATTGAGTAATTGCACTGAGGGTAATGATAATACCTTTGCTTTTGAACCAGATGCTTTTTTCTTAGAAGGTTTCTCAGCCTTTTCTGATGAATCTACTTTACTAACAGATGTATCATCACTAGTATTTTTAGTCGCTTCTAAATTTAATATCTCTTCCGACACACCTAACTTTTCTTCTTTATTGCTACCACCGTCTACCTTGTTAGTAACAACTGGAACAGCATTAGATGTTTCTTTACTCTCTATTTTTTTCTTTTTTAATAATGCTGGTAAGCTAGCAGCAGCACCTGCCATCCCTACTGCACTTGCTCCTATTTTTGTGATCAATGAGGGCTTTTTATCTGCTTTTTTATCACTAGAGTCATCCCCAAATAAATGATCAAAGGCATCTAAAACTTTGTCTCCCACATAGTCAATAATTTTCACCCAAGAGATGTCAGCAATCAAAGTGACCCCTGCAAAAAAGCCTCCAAATAATAGTAAAATTGCACCAAAATGCCCCAGCATAAAGATAAATATTTTAGCAACCGCAAGACCCAATAAACCACCTGCTTTATAAATCATTTCACTTTCAGGCCATAAGAGAGTCGCTAGACCACAACCTGATAATAAAGCAAGAACTCCCCCCAGTAGAGCTAACCATAGATTGATACCTTTCAAATCAATCGCAGACTTACGCGCTAAAGAGAAACCTAACAGCAACAAAGCAAGAGGAATGATGTAGGAGAGATAACCCAGAAAACCTATCAATACATCAGCAAGAAAGGCACCTGCGGAGCCTGCTTTATTTTGCACACCAGCGTCAGTATCATGAACAAATAAGCCTGGATCATTAGGATGGTAAGTTAATAAAGCTAGCAAAACAATCGCTGCTACACACGAGAAAAACAAGACGCTCGTCTGTTGCAAACTTAGTCGTTTTTTATCGTTTAAATCTATTTTTTCAGCCAAAATCATTCCCCTGATTTTCAACAATTGTAGTCATTACTATCGTCCCTGACAGATTGTATATTACGTGGCATTGCAGATGATATGGGACAACTTCCCCGTGCAATTAGAGCAAAAATTATAGCAAAATTCTATCACTATAATAAATAAACACAGATTAAATTTCTAGGACTTTAAATCCTTAGATATTTCAGTAATCTAAGTTTTATAAACCGTTTGATATGCTAATGTACTGTCAAAATATATTTCATTGATTGGAATAAAATATCCTATACATTAGATTATATATCAGCGAGATCCTCTTGATTATAAAGGTAATTGGAATAAAAAAGAACCTATATCAGTAACAAAAATAATAAATTCCTTTAATTAGAAGCTTTACCTTAACGCTTCCATTCTTTAGCATAGCCCCCATTATTTCTACATAACGACGACATAACAAAATTTTGGAGAACTTTATGAGTGATGCTACTAGCAACACCAAACATTGCCGATTATTGATTATAGGTTCAGGACCAGCAGGCTATACTGCAGCTGTTTATGCTGCACGCGCTAATCTAAACCCTGTTATGGTAACAGGCATGGAACAGGGTGGGCAGTTAATGACAACAACTGATGTTGACAACTGGCCAGGTGATAATGAAGGGGTGCAAGGCCCAGATTTAATGGCGCGAATGAAGCAACATGCGGAGCGTTTTGATACAGAAATTATTATCGACCACATCAATCGTGTTGATTTTAGTTCACGTCCTTTAAAACTAACAGGTGACAGTGGTGATTATAGTTGTGATGCACTAATTATAGCGACAGGTGCAACCGCTATGTATCTTGGACTGGAGTCCGAAGAAGCCTTTAAGGGTCGCGGTGTTTCTGCTTGCGCTACCTGTGATGGTTTTTTCTATCGCAATCAAAAAGTTGCTGTGATTGGCGGTGGAAATACGGCAGTTGAAGAGGCACTTTATTTATCCAATATCGCCGATGAAGTAATTTTAGTCCATCGTCGCGATGAATTACGTTCAGAAAAAATTCTACGCGATAAAATCAAAGAAAAAGCTCAAAATGGCAATATCACCATTATGTGGGATAATGTCTTAGAAGAAGTGCTAGGTGATAATGCAGGCGTTACGGGAATGCGGATTAAAAATGTTAAAACCGAAAAGACACAGGATATTGATGTACACGGTATTTTTATTGCCATTGGTCATCGACCCAACACCGATATTTTCAAAGGACATCTTGAAATGAAAAATGGCTACCTAACCGTACAAAGCGGCACCTCAGGCAATGCAACCCAAACCAGTATCGAAGGTATATATGCAGCAGGCGATGTTATGGATCATGTTTATCGCCAAGCCATTACCTCGGCAGGTACAGGCTGTATGGCAGCACTTGATGCTGAAAAATACCTCGATGAATTAGCAGAAAAAGAATAATTAATGAGCAATAAAGAAGAAGCCTTCCTAACCTTTTTAGACCCCTATGCCAGTGACGAACCTTTTCCGCCTGTTGAATTAGCATGGGATGAACCAAATGGTTTATTGGCTATGGGAGGTGATTTATCAACCACTCGGCTCATTAATGCCTATAAATCGGGGATTTTTCCTTGGTTTAGTGAAGAAGAACCGATTTATTGGTGGTCTCCTAACCCACGCGCTGTTCTCTACCCACACAAAATCAATTTTCGTCGTAGCCTGCGTAAAAATATGCGTAATAAAGGTTACAGAATAACCATTGATCATTGTTTCAAAAAAGTAGTCCGTGCCTGTGCCAGACCGCGTAGCTACACGAGTGACACATGGATAACAGAAGAAATGTTTAGGGCTTATGTCGAACTACACAAACTCAATATTGCACATTCTATTGAAGTTTGGAATGCTGATGGAAAATTGGTAGGAGGGCTTTATGGGGTTGATACGGGAAAAGTCTTTAGTGGTGAATCTATGTTCAGTATTGAACGCGACACGTCAAAAATGGCTTTTATTACACTTGCTAAAACCCTACAACAATGGGACTACCTCCTCATTGATTGTCAAATTGAAAATCCACATTTATTCAGTATGGGGGCTGAAAATATCCCACGTCAACAGTATCTAAAAATACTCCAATCTAACACGCTACTAAGCGAGAGTAGTTCACCACTGCAGCACTGGAAGATAGAAATTGACAGTAGTAAATTATCTCACTGGAAGCCTGAAACTGAAAGATAAGCGTTAAAAACTCCAAATTAGAGAGAATAAGCCTTTGCAAGATTATTAAACAGAATACGACTCATACCTGTAATCTTAAGGAATTTATCCAATTCAGTAACTAAAGTTGAGGATTGATAAGACTCCTGCATAATCTGCAAACTAAAGCCTAATGCTGCAATAATGGCCTCCATTATTGCAATCAATCTTTCAGGATCATTACCAAACAATTCAAAAAGTATCGGCGTTAAATTACGCTGAATCTGTGTCATGGCTCCTGCCATAAACTCCACAGGTAATTCGATTTTCACATGCACATCACCGACATGATAAAGAAATTTTGCATATTCATCGTCAAAATCGTTAGTAAATAACCCTTTAAGCCAAGCTTCATGGGTTTTTTTCAGTCCTTCTGATTTTCCGTTAAGAAAAGGTTTTGCCTTGTCTATTTTATCAAGCTCTGTATAAAAAGCGTCTGTAACCCGTGATAAATGAGGTGTTAATTCCTCTGCTATTTCTTTCAATATTGCCTCACGCTCAACGGTAAGACCTGAAAAAGCTTTGCAGTAAAGAGTGAGTTCTGTAATATTTATTTCAGTCATTTTTCTATCGTCATTTAGTTGAAATTCAGGAAGTTTCAAGTAATTAGACTATCTTAAAAAGTACACAGCACTTATTTTACACAACAATTAAGATGGCTCAAACAAGGATAAAAAACAAGTAAGATGCCCAATTTAATTACTTGAACCATAAAAGATAGACCAATAAAGACTTAATATCTTAATAAACTGAAGTTATCTAATCATTTCATCGGAGATACCTTACTCAACTTATCATATCCTTTTATCAATAAAGTATGCATTTTCCAGTCACTTTGTAAAGAAAACAAGCTTTTACCTCGCATTAATGCTTCCGCTTGTTGTAAATATTTCTCACCAAAAAGTTTGCTAATAGATTGCTTATGCTTATTATGCTTTTGTTCTTTATTCTTTAATTTAAACTGCAATAAAGCATCCACACAACGATAAGTTTTCAAACGTTCTTGATCTAATTGAGCAAAGTAAATTAACCACTGACAACCTTCCAAGGATTCTTCATCATTCCCTGTTTTTAATGCTAGCAATGTTTTTAATTCAGCAACACGAAGATCCGACCAAATGCTATCTTTATCCGCAGGCAAACCAATCAGTGCTGCAACGGGCTGTTGATCATCCAGGTTTCTATTATTTAAATCAGCTAATAACTCGGCTTGTGCTTGGTGTGTAGCGCCCTCAAAACCTAAAATACGCTCACGCAAATCCATACCGGCATTATTATTAGCCCAGATTAAATCATCAATAGGATAGATTTCAGACATGCTCGGTACAATAATACGGCAAGCATAGACCCCTAAATGATCGTAATCTGCAATGTAAATATCCAACTGATCCTCATGAATCAATTCACAAAGATAATTAAACTCCTCTTCTGTAGAACCTGTAAAATCCCAATCACTAAAGCTATAGTCTGCTGATTCAGAAAGATAATCCCAATGGATAATGCCACTGGAATCAATAAAATGCGTCTCTAAATTTTGCAAACTAGCAATTTCATCCAGATCAAAACTTGGCATTGCAAAATCGTCTAGTGCATTTAAGCCACGCCCTTGTAGTAATTCGGTTAATGCACGCTCTAACGCCACTTCAAAACTAGGATGTGCGCCAAAACTCGCATAGCAACCTTGATCTTTAGGATTTAATAAAGTGACACATAGCACAGGATATTTCCCACCTAGCGATGCATCTTTAATCAGCAAGGAATAACCTGCCTGTTCTAATGCATCAATACCCGCTTGAATGGAGGGATAGCGTTGCAATATGTGTTCAGGAATATCTGGCAGACAAATTCCTTCCGCAATGATTTTAAATTTAATCGCACGCTCAAAAATTTCGGACAATGCTTGTACCCGTGCCTCTGCCACGGTATTGCCTGCTGACATGCCATTACTAACGTATAAATTACCAATAATGTTTACAGGAAAATAAATCGTTTCGTTATCACGTTGACGCACATAGGGCAAAGCACAAATACCTCTCGTATTATTTGCAGAATTAATATCAATAATTGCCTCTGGGGAAAGTGCTTGTTCCTCATTATAAAAGGTCCACAATGTTTTGCTTAATAAACCTTGTGGCATCTCATTGCCATTTGGTTTAAACCATTTTTCATTCGGATAATGAACAAACTCTGCCTGAGCGTGTTGATCACCTAAATAATAATCAGCCCAAAAATAATTACAGGCAAGCCGTTCAAAAAATTCACCCAGTGCACTGGCTAAAGCCGCTTTTTTAGATGCACCTTTACCATTAGTGAATAACAGTGGACAATCGCGGTCACGAATGTGCACAGACCAAACATTAACAATGGGGTTTAACCAAGATTGTTCTACAATATTATAATCGAGTGCTTGTAATTTTTGTTGCATACTCGCGATAGAATCTTCCAGCGCAGCATCTTTACCAAGAATATGTGTTTGTGACATGTTTATTATTACTTACTAATTTTAAAGAAAGAAGAGACGGATTATAGTCGTTCTAACAATACTTCAAGCAACTAAAACCATTTATTTTAATTATTTATGATCACCTCTAAAACAATAGCGACTAAATTAAGCAATAACAAGCACCTACCTTTATGGTTTTGGATTTTAATATCTTTTTTAACCGCTCTTAGCGTCCTCTCTTTTACTTTTTATTTGATTGAATATACTCAGCTTACAGTTGCCGCAGAAAAAGATCAGAGACCATTAATACTGCAACGTAATCTTTTATTACAACAAAGTGGTATTTTGCAAAGCAACTGGTTAAAAACACTTAACCCACTGGCTAAAAAGATTCAAGGTGATCTTATTTGGAGTAATCAACAACAAAAAGGATTTATGCGCTTTGTTAATTTACCTAAACTTTCTAGTGGACAAACTTATCATCTATGGATTTATGATTTAGAACAAAATTTAAAAAAACCTATTTCTGCTACACAGTTTCAAGCTGAGCCACACAATAAAAAAGAATTTTTAGTGGAAATTTTTCCAGAAAAAACAGTAAAAAAACCTTATAAATTTATTTTGGCACTAGAGACTGAGGGGCAAGCACAGCAAATTTTGTTATTGGCTCAGCCTTGATTTTTATTTAAGCCAAATAAAAAAGACACAAAAAAGCCCGCCAAAAGGCGAGCTCCGAAGGATTAGTCTAAGCGCTAGGATCTTATGACTTCTTCTCTACAGATGTAGTCGTTGTCGCTGCTTTTTCTTGAGCCTCAATACGCTTAAGCATTTCTGTAGCTTGTGCTATTTGTGCTTTTAAAGCGGCTTTCATCTGTGCTGCTGAGACGGGAGCGGCTGGTACTTGAGCAACATTAGCCGTCATAGCTTGACCGTTTGTACCATTAGACCCTACTGCATTGCCTGCGCCATTACCCGCAGCCGTTCCGTTACCTGTCGCATTAGCTAAAGTATCAGCATTCATTTGAGTATTGCCATCTAACTGAGCTTTAGTATCCATATTAGTGCTACCTTTGCCTTTGAAAGAGATATTGAACTCAACTTCTCCGTCTGCATCACCTTTACCTGTACCCCAGCCATTTCCTTTTGCATCGCCGTTTCCTTTAGAAGCCATATTGCCTTGTGCGTTACCTGTACTGTTTCCAGCAACATTACCCGCACCGTTGCCATTGTTAAATCCATCGAACCAATCAGCAGAAGCAGTTCCAGTAGCAGAAAGAGCAAGTAAAGCAGCAAATGTAATAGTTTGTAATTTCATGATAGTAATCCCTAGCATTAAGTTAAATTTAAAAATCTGTTCGTTTCAACAGAATATGTGCATATAATAATATTCTAATA
>WGBH01000414.1 GCA_015494435.1 Thiotrichaceae bacterium
ATTTTTCCGTATCCAACCACACTAGTGACTGTTTCTGTGAAAAAGCTAACTGTAACCAACTATACGTATGACGTCCCGCTGCAATTTCCCACCTTTTGTTGGCAGTTGATGGAGCAGCTTGTAATTTAGAATTATAAAAGGTTTTAGAAATAAACTTGACAATTTGAGGATTAGAACGATATTGAATTGGCAAGAGTATGGATCTTTGCGGATATTTTTTAATTAAGATTTCAAAAGCGGAATAAATTACCTCATCAAAGCCTTTTACAGTAATTATCGGTCCTAACTGCTTGTGATCTCCAACCAACACAAATTTTTTACCAAAAATCAGTCCCATTAACGTTAAAGGAATAGAAGCCATCGAGGCTTCATCAATAATCACATAGTCAAATTTAGGAAGTCCTACTTCGTCCATTCTCTCTACAAATAGACCTAAACGGCTCAATGTTGCACCTAAAACCTTACTTTCATATAAAGCAGAATATATTTCCGCCACATAATCTTCAGCACCCTTATGGACAGTAATTTGCCTTATTGTAGGTAACACTCTTGCTACCGAACCAATCCGCTTAATCTCATCTAATGGAAGAATTCGCTTCTCTAAAATCTTTTCTAATGCGTTATCCACCGCAATATTAGTATGTGCCGTTATTAACGCTCTTTGATCCCGTTTCACTAATTCAGACACCAATGCGGCAATGGTTCGCGTCTTTCCAGTACCAGGCGGTCCATGAATCAGTAAGAAATTTCCAGCTTCCAAGTTCAACGCCGCATTAACAGCTTTGCGTTGCGCAGTGTTAAGATCAGAACTACTATAATCAGTTTCACTAATAATAAGATTTCCTAGTGCCACTTTTTTGAAAATTGCATTAATTATTAACTGCAACTCTTCTGGTGGCTCTCTTAAATAGGTATCCACAATAAATTTCTGATTTTTCAAAAGAAAGAGCTCATCTGCCCGCCGAACTTCGATATGTGTTGCATTTTCCAGTTTACTGGAAAGTTCTTCAATACTAATCAATGCATTCCGATTTTCATCTAAATTAAGTAGTGTACCAAACACATTTCCCGGTGAAAGAAGTACGGCATCACCCGGTTCTAATTCACCTCGATGCGGTGAAAGAAGTGCCACTCGCAAAAAATACACATCAATAGCGCGTTTAGCTGATGATCCACCGATGTCTAATGGTTGATGTTTTATCTGCAGTTTTCTTGCTTGAATAGGTTCAATTTTCTCTATTGACTTCTGAGTTTTCACTAACTCTTTATACACAATGCTAAACGTGTCCTTTATAGTTGCATTTCTCATTTTTTCCCTCTCAACTAATGCTGAACAATTTGTCTCATAATCGCTAATTTACATAAATTTCTTCTCGGCTGAACTTATAAATATTTATTTTTCCCAACTGCTAACGTCTCTGATGCATTTTCTGAGAGCAACTTACTCGCCGAAGTGCAAGCCTTCGGAATAGCGTAGTTTTAAAAAATAAAAACGAAAAATGCTTATATGATACCAATGGCTTCCTTTTATCCAGTCTGAGTGATATGGAATTTTACTATGTTCAAAACTGCAAAATAATAGTACGTGAAGTTAAAATGGACATTAAAAGGAAATTTATAGTTTCAGAATTTGTTGAAGGACTTTTTTTTCTGATTTTAAGTGCTATAGTTGGCTTTTTGGTTCATGTGATTTTGCCCGCCGCCACCTTAGCAGAATTGGCAGAAATACGACGTTCAGATGTAGTTGGGGCTTCGGGAACCTTATTTTCCTTAGTGACCGCCTTTGTCCTTATGCACGTCTGGAATGACTATAGTAATTGCAGCAGAGCTATTGCAGAAGAAGCTGAAGCGCTGTTATCCCTATGGAATTACACCGATTTTCTTAATAGTCCACAAATTAGTGCAGTTATGCAAACCAGTTTAGTAGAGTACATTAAAAGCATTATCACTACAGAACTCAGTGCACTGGCTGCTAAACGTCCCATCGAATTTTCATCAGCCACCTTTGTAAACATTCTGAAAGTCCTTGATCGAATTGCGTTTGATGATCAAAGAGATCCAGTTGCCTTTAAAGCACTGATTGAAGCCTTTCAAATGTTAAATCATGCTCGAACTGACCGCATTACCATTGCTACAAGTGGAATACCGTGGTTTTTACGAATCTTCTATTTAACCACAGCCTTTGTTCTTTGGCTATATTATTTGATTCAAGGATTTAATAGCACCCTTCTTTATTATATTATCCTCATTACCATCACAATAATCATTATTCTGGCTTATCTGCTGATCACTGATCTGGACAATCCGTTTGCGGGTTTGCTTCAAGTTCCGTTAGATAATTATTATAAGTGTATGGATTTTATCAGCGGCGTTGAGCATGAAAAAACTGTGCCTACCATTTCACAAGAACTACATAGGAAAAATTAGCGTTATCAGCATTGGAATTGGATTTTTATTAAAAAAGGGATATTTACTATTCTCATTTTTTTAATTAAGTGTTTTGATTTTTCTTGCATTTTTTATAAATAAAGCTTTAAATTCATGGTGAATGCAAAAAATGGGCGTATGATTTTTTTAGAAGGATTTACAGTGTTTAATCACGTTTTTATGGTATAAATGCATCAATTTTTTCTTTTGGCCAGTATTTTGGGAAAATTTCTCTCTTCAGCTTTTTTTGATCTTTTTTTGTCAAAGAAAGGTAAAGACGTGTAAGTAATGGAATATTTTCTTGGTGATGCTTAGATTTCAAAAGATATTCAAAAAATGTTAATTTAAGGTGTTTAGGGCAAAAATGCCACTCATCAAAGAGACGGTTTTCATCGATTTGACACTTTGTTAATAATATTTCATAATACGTGATAAGGGGAAGTGGTCGTGCATAAAATGCAAGATAATATGCGTTGTTTTCAAGCGCTAATAGCCAAATATCATAGCCGCTTAACGTTTCCTCAGGATAGCGGTATATATAACCATTTAATAGTCTTGAAAGATATTCTTTTATTACATCTTTCGTGAGACCTGAACACACGCCGTAACTTTGTAAGGTTTGGAGTTGATAAACTCGAATCGGTCGGGTGTTTGCGCCTTGGAGAATGTCACATAATGTTCTAACACCAATCGTTTGGTTGAGGGCATGGACAGTTTTTATTGTATGAATGAAGAAGGGATGGTAGAGGTTACCGCCGTTAACTGAAATTTTTACTTTTTTAAGTGATTGAAGGATATTTTTACTCTTTTCAATTGGTGAAACATTGAATGACTGGAGGGTAGAAACAATAGTAGTGAGAGTTTCGACAAGAGGCTGGAAATGTGAGAAAATCGCTGCAATTTGTTCTTCAATTGTTTCCGTGTGTGGGAATTTAGCGGGTAACGGTGGTAGTTTTTTCAAGGTGGTATTAATCGTGGCTTCATAGTTTTTAATTTTATTCATCCACTCAGTCAAATCGCCAATCGTTCTTTTCAAGGTATTATATTGTTCTAAAAAATCAGAAAGACTGAAGTAGAGCGTTTTTTTCTCGATATTTTTAATATCTTGCTCTATTTTACGGAGGTCTTTCCTTAATGATGCAAAATAACTTCGTATACGACGTTTAAATGCGGTTTTGAAAAATATTCGATAAAAGACAGTATAAAGTTGCTGAAAGGCTGAGATGATTTTGGATTCATCCGTAAACGGCAAATATTTTTGTTCAATCATAGAAAATGTGCTTTCAAGTTGTTCAATAAAGGATTGAAGCCACGGTAAGAATGCTTGTTTATGATCAATAACATTTTTTACTTGATTGTAGAGAGATTGAAGTTTTTTGCCATATTTTGTGAGAAATTCAATCCATGATGTCTTAAAATAGTGATGTATGTCATTGAATGAAGTCAATCCCATTTGTTTGGCTTGTTTGATGAAAATAAAAAGAGTAAGAAGTAATTTTAGGTGCATGGTGATGTTTGTGGGTGCCGGACTGGACGTGTCTGATTCCTTTACCGCACGATAATCTGCCAAAATTTTTCTCAATATGAATTCAAAATAAGAACGTATAACGACTTGTTGGTTGTTTTCTTCATTCTTAGGATACAACTTAAAAAATGGCTCATACACTTGCTGTAAATTTTCTATTTCTTCGCTCAATGAAGAATACATCTGAAAATTTTGCTTAAAGATCTCCATGTTCAAAAGTTGCAAATAATCAAATTGCTTAACACTCCTTTTGATCTTGCGTGTCAAATACTGCTTACGTTTTGTCTTTGTAGAAGTTATGAAGGAGAAAAGATCTACATAACTTTCTCTCTGATTGCACGCTAAAAGAGGTAATATGATTGATATCATCGATTCTGGGTGTTTATTGGCGAATATTTCGGTAAATAGGCATTTTTTCTGGGATTTAATCTTTTTTTTAGTTTTACGGCGACGTTTCCTCTTACTACAAGCTGAAGAAACCATCCATTGATAAAAATGCCATAAATCGTGCAACCAAAGCAATTTAAGGGCGAACTTCATTCCATGCTCGGTGTTTTCAAAATGTATCTCGTGAATATTGGCTGAATTCAGCAGATTAATTAGTAAACCCTCTATGAACTCAAAGTACTTTTTAAGTAGCTGATAAGCGTACTGACCTTTTAACGTTAAAAGATAAGAAAGAAGCCATTCAAATATGTCTGTAAAAGTCGCAATTGTACTAACTGTAACAGCTAAATTTTTCTGCTTCTTTTTCATAAAGAAAGAATATGAATCTGATAAGGCATCAGCTAAAGTCTCCATATTTGTACTTATTGTTTCCTCATATTGACTTCGTAACTCGCCAGATTCATGGAGAAAATCTGCTGAATCGACAAAAAGAAGTTCATTTAAAGCCAAGTCAAAAAGACGAGTGTCAATGTGTTTGTTATGAACGAAGGATTGCGTAACATTATCAGTATATAGTTTTATTAGTGCTTCTAGTGTAGATTTCAGACCATTAGGATAATTCTTGAAATGCGTTTGATGAATCACGGCTGTCAGTTTTTCTAGCAATTGTATATCCCCGAACTCCTCCAAAATGACTTGAACCAATTGTAATATTACGGTTTTTGGAATTCCAACTTGAAACGCAACCTGACTCGGGTTATAAAACATAACTGTATCTTGATTTTCCGCTATTGTGATAAGTGAATACGTCTTCTCCATATTCATGCCATTGTCGACTATAGATACAGTAGAATTGCCCTTAACAGGTAGACTTCGCTTGAGATCTTCTGTTGTGGCCGGACCACAAATTGGGCATGCATATTCGTCAGCTGGACTTGACACACGTCTTTCTTCCGTTACTTGGAAAGGAAGCTCATAATTTTTCATGGTATCAAATGTAATTTGAATATATCGGTCATTACTTGCCCTTATTTCAAGAAAATTTCTCAAACCAGAATCTGTGGTATCATAGGAAATAGTGGCCTTTTTTGGTGCTAACCAATGAATACCAAAAAAATCTTTTATTTGCTGGAGGAAATTCCGTCTGTCTTTCAATGTTACTTCGTCCTCCTCATTTAATTGAAAGTTCACTTTAAAAGAAAACGTTAATGGAGAAAGATGAGGGAAATTGAGCCGTTGAAATTCCCTTAAAAACCAAATGAACACATACACGGTGTTATGGTAC
>WGBH01000415.1 GCA_015494435.1 Thiotrichaceae bacterium
GCGTCATATTAGTGTTTCATTAATGCAGTTATTATGGAAGAATCATGCGGGGCGTGCCAATGTTTGTGATGGTGAGCGTTTTCGTAATCAATGTGCAATTCGTATGGGAGAGGCGCTTGAATTATCGGATATTCGTTTATCAACAAAGCGCAGTGTCTTACGTCGTTGCACTACTGAATACAATAACTATGCTGATCACAAGCACGGCAAGGTAAAAGGGCATGTTTTAGCCGCTCAAGAATTGGCTAATTGGATCAAAACTCAAACGGGAATCTTTGGTAAACGGCATATTCTTTATTCTAAAGAGGATATTTTAGGGCGCTCAGGTATTCTTTTTATTCGTGACGGTTGGGATACAACGGATCATATTGATATTTGGAATGGCGAATTCTTAGTCGGTGGTTTTGACTCTTATTTTGAATCAGACTATAAAGAACTCTGGTTTTGGGATGTTTACTAATGAAAAAAAGGGCGTTGAAAATTGCATTGCTATTTTTTATTGGAAGTAGCTTTTTCACGCAGAATACTTGTCTCTTTGCCGATGAACCTAAGCCGTTTCTGATTGAAGGGAAGATTGATAATTTTCATTTTAAGTTAAATAATGACAAACAACACTGTCAACTTGCTATTGATCATGCTGATGCTGTCATCCCTTGGTTTCCATTAACAAGCCAATCGCCTTGCTATTTTTTTGCGGATAATAAACAAGAAAAGATTCAAAGTTACTCTTATCCCGATGCAAATATTGACTATATCTTGTTGATCGGGGGAACAGCGAGTGAATTAACGGTTGAACAACGCAAAAAGAAAAAAATGTCAGCAACAAGTTATTGCACCGAAGAGATTCAGGCAATTATTATAGAGAAAGGGAAAATTAAACTTGGAACAACACAGACAAATGCCTTTGCCTGTGCAGAAAATCGTTTAGATGAAAAACTCTATCGGCAAAAGATAAAACAGCCACGCAAGGAAATTAAAAAGGTTATCCAAGAGCAGCTTAAAAAACAAACGGCTCTTGAAACCTCCTTTTTTGAGAGCTTACAACAGAAAGTTGAAGCGATTTTCAAATAGCAAGTTCACTTTCAAAACAGTACCGTCAGACTTGAGTACAACGGGGTATAGTATCCCGTTGCAATGAGGCTGTGAAAGTATTTATGAAACAAATAAAAATGGTTAAAATTCCCTATATTTCGCCCAAAAACGAAGCCAATAACCCGCCATTATCTTCATTTTTGAACAAAATCTGGAAGATTTTTCCTCATTTTTCTTCTGTCCCAGAATACTTTCACAGCCTCAAATAGGAGGGAACAAGTGAAAGGCTTTTACGCAGAAATCATATGAGTTAAAAAGCCAAAGCCGATAACGGTAATAATTGCTCCGCCTCCACGTACAATCCACTCTCCCCAGTTTAGGCGTTTAAGCTCACCAATAGCGATACCAGCAAGGTGTAATAATCCTGTGCTAATCACAAATCCGATACTAAAAACAAGTGGATTCGTAGCATTAGGTAGCTCTGCACCGTGAGCATATCCATGAAAAATGGCGAAAGCACCGACAATAATAGCGGCAATCCAGATAGGAGGACGTACCGCAAACATAACCGCAAGACCTAATATAACACCTGATAGTGCAATGCCTGTTTCAATATAAGGGATGGGAATGCCGACTACGCCTAATGCGCCACCAAATGCCATGACCAAAGGGAAAACAACAGGTAAAATCCAGATAGCAGGTTTGCCTAAAAAAGCACCCCACAAACCAACCGCCACCATTGCAATGACATGGTCAAGCCCAGAAATAGGGTGAAAAAAACCACTCAGAAAACCACCTTTTAAGCTCGCGGCACTGGCATGAGCAAAGGCGGGAGATGAAAATACAAGTAGTAGCAATAAAATAGTTTTAATCGCGTTTATTTTATGATTGCTTAGGTTCATAGAAATACCCTTCATAGTTAGATTTGAAAGGTGAAATATACTCCTTATCACTGATCTTGTTCATTAAAAAAAGTAAATCTAGTCTTAAGATAGCCAGCGTACTTAGTACCTATAGCATCATTGTGCAAGGGGCATAGTTTCCTCGTATTCCTCGAAACTTCATTCGTCATTAAGATAAAATTTAATAAATGAACATCTATATAATAACCAATTACACATCAGCTAGAGAATCTTATCTCTTATGGTAGCTTCACTTTAAAAGTTAAACAGGTTGCTTAAAAATGATTGCAAAACAAAAAACAACACTAAGCCCAAAAAACTACTTAAAACAAGAGCGTCAAGCTGAGTTTAAAAGTGAGTTTCACAATGGCGATCTTTACGCAATGGCTGGAGCAAGTAGAAATCATAATCACATCACATCAAACCTTGTTGTTTCCTTAGGTCGTCAACTTGAAAAGCGTCCTTGTAGTGTGTATTCCAGTGATATTTATTTCTGATATTTTGCTATTTAAGGTTGAAATTCCTATTAAAAGCCACAACTTAAATTGCATCTACTTTGCATAGTAATCAAAGAGGAGAGCCTAGAAGCGTCTTGATTTCAAGGTAGTAATGGTTTAAATGCGTATGCATTTATCTATGTATATAAAGAATGAATGTTAATTAATAAAAAATAGGATATATCAAAAATGAGTATTAGTTTGAAAAAAGGTGGAAGAATTAATTTAAGCAAGGAAGCACCAAGCCTTGATAAGATGAGCGTCGGTTTAGGTTGGGATGCTAATCAAAGTGACACAGGTGGTTCATTTGATTTAGATGCTTCTGTCTTTTTGATTGGAGCCAATGGTAAAACATCCACTGATAATAATTTTGTATTTTACAATAATCTAAAATCTGCGGACGGTAGTGTTGAACATCTTGGTGATAATCGAACAGGTGATGGGGAAGGTGATGATGAACAAATCAACGTGACTTTATCCGCAGTGAGTGCCGATGTTCAAGAAATTATCTTTGTGGTTACTATTCATGAAGCAGAACAAGGTAATAAAAACTTTGGACAAGTATCTAATGCCTTTATTCGTATTGTAGATAATGTAACAGGGAACGAAGTCCTAAAATATGATCTGGATGAAGACTACTCGACTGAAACAGCATTAGAATTTGGTAAATTATATCGTCGTGATGGGTCTTGGCGTTTCCAAGCAGTGGGAACAGGCTTTAATGCAGGTTTACAAGGTTTTGTTGATAAATATGCAGGATAACCTCAATGGCAATTAGTTTAGTAAAGGGACAAAAAATTTCCCTTATTAAAGAAAATGGCAATCAACTTAACTCATTTTGCGTTGGTGCAAACTGGGGAATGATTGTCTCTAAAGGTTTTTTTGGTGGAAAAAAACAAAATGCGGTTGATTTGGATTTATCCGTAGGTTTATATGATGCCAACAAAAATTTTAAAGGTGCAGTCTATTTTAATAAATTAGAGGTATCTGGCATTCAACATTCAGGAGATGATCTATCAGGAGATGCCGATGGTGATGATGGCTTGGATAATGAAGTGATTAGCATTAATCTAAATGCAATAGATCAGCATATTAATCACATTGTGTTTGTTTTAAACTCTTATGATCAACATGACTTTGCCACTATCCCGTATGCCTCTATTCGTCTTTATGACGGTATTCCAACTCATGTAAATGAAATTGTTGCTACTTATAATGTAGCTAGTGATGAAAAATATGCAGGTCACACTTCAATGATTTTAGGTAAACTTTATCGTTACAATGGGACATGGAAATTTGCAGCTATTGGCGAACCTACACAAGATACTAAACTGCAAGATACCTTAAAAACTGCTATTCAATATCTCTAAAACAGGTCATTTATGTTAGATTTCAATCAAGTAAAAGAAAAAATTTCATCTCTTTTAAGCGATGCTAACCGTAAATTTAGGCAATATACTCCTGAAAGTTTTTCTAAGGAAAAAAAATTTATCAATGCCATTGTGTGTAGTTTAGCGCTTATCACAATGGCGGATAAAAAGGCAGAAACGCAGGAAGTTTTAACCTCGATTGATTTAATTAAAGAAATTGATGAAATCACCGAGCTTGAGATGACTCAAGAGGCTTTAGAACTATACGAGTATCATATTGAAACACTTTCTAAAGCACTCGAATCCCCTACAAAATGGGTTATGGCAGAAGCAAAAATATTAATGGAAGTAGCAAAGATTAAAGTATATAGCGAATATCCACCGATGATTGAAGCATTGCTTAACTATGTTGCAAATAGTGATGGTAATTTAGATCCATTAGAAACAGAAATGAAAGATAAAATTATGAAAGCCATTACTTAACAGCCTTAGAATAACTTTATCATCAGTACTTAAAAGCTAAGTAGGGTGCATTACTATGCACCGTTTAGCTTGCAGGAAACTGTGAGGTTTCTTTAAAACGTTCCAACGGAGTAACAAACTAGGCTGTCGAACCCCCTCCCTAATTTACATTAAATTTCCCCACTTTTTGGATTTTATTTTTATTGCTGTTAAACGCAGGCAACTTAACCACTGCCATTGAATTAAGGATAAATGCCTTATAAATCAGTAGCATAACTTTTTTCGTCTCTTATGAAAAGCTATTGA
>WGBH01000416.1 GCA_015494435.1 Thiotrichaceae bacterium
ATTACCATCCATCGCTACCACCGTCTGCATCTCACCTTCATCACGCGAACGCTTATTAAAACGAATCACTATTGTGCCTGTCATGCGATCAAAAGGCTGAACAATTTTGATATTTTGCGTCCCTTCAAGACTGATTTCGATATTTTGATAATGACCACGCGGTGAAGTTTCTACTCTAAATTCAATATCATCGTAGAGGGTAACTTTATCTGTGTCAGTTGTGAAATCTATTAGCAAGGGATTCTCAGCCGTTCCTCTATTCAGCTTTGGCTTTGGCTTTGGCTTTGGCTTTTGCTTTGGGTTTGGATTCGAGTGGCTACCAAGTAACTCCATTAACCAACGAAAAAATGCAGAGAATGACATAGTTAATATCTCTATAGTTTATAAGGGAAAATAGAATTATAGCCTAAGCCTATAAATAAACGACTATTTCTTGCCATGCTTTGTGACCTGCAATGCGTATCACTTTATCTTTCATACCATACCATGCTTGTAAACCACCTGAGTGTAGCATAAGTAGTTTACTTCCTGCTTTAAATCGCCCTGCTTCTATTTGCTGTATAACACAACGACACATCTTGCTAGTATAGATAGGATCTAAAAGAACCTGTGTTTGTTCTAAAATATCAAGAATAAAAGACAATAATGCAGCATCAAATTTAGCATAGCCACCAAAATCAGCGGGCTGTATTTTATAATTTTTATTCTGCGTGTATTTTTCCAATAGACTATCAACCTTCTGATAAACACTATGATCTTTTAGCACTAAATAACCTTGAATGGTTTGATGCGATTTTGCACCGTTTACCAAACCTGAAAAGGTCATTCCTGTCCCACAAGCAACCGCTATTACATCAGGCATTGAATTCTTTTGTAGCAAACAAGAATGATTCATCTGTTGCATTAATTCAGTACAACCCTGCAACGCAAGTTCGCTACTTCCTCCTTCTGGAATGATTAATGCATCAGGGTATTGCTGTTGTAATTGTTGTAAATAATCCGCATCATGTCTGCGTTTATAGCTTGCTCTATCAACAAACTCTAATTTCATCCCTGCTTTTATTGCAGCACTGAGAGTCGGATTAAGAGCATATTCTTTTTCACCGCGAATAACAGCCACACTTTGCAACCCTACTGATGTAGAATACAAAGCAAGCGCATGAATGTGATTTGAAAATGCACCGCCAAAACTTAATAATTGTGAATAATTATGTTGTTTAGCGTATTCAATATTAGGCAGTAGTTTATAAAGTTTATTACCACTGGCTAATGGATGCACTTTGTCCGCCCTAGCAATCCATAAAGAAATACCTTTTTTCTTCGCAATCGCCAGAGGAAAAGCGTCTATTGTTAAACTAACATCACTTAAATTCATTTATTCTGGTACTCAATATCTATATTTTGTACTATCAACACCCCTTAACAACCGATTAGGTATTTTATCTTATGAAAAAAATAACATTATTAATAATGGCACTACTGCTTAGTTTTTCATTTTTCTCCAGCAATGCATTTGCAGCAGATCCTTTGCTTGGTCATTGGTTAAACAACAAAATCAAACTCACTTTAAAAGCCGACAAACACTACCTCTATGAAGTTAAAATACTTGGAGTTAAAAAAACCTTTACTGGAGAATGGTCTAGTGCTGGAAAAAAACTAACTTTCAAGTACACCCTTCTCGGAAAACATCAAAAAACAGCAAGCTACTCATTTGATAAAGGTGATTTATTACTCACTCAAAAAGGAAAAACATCACGTTTAAAGAAAAGAAAATAACAACGATTAAAAATTTACTCAAAGCGATACATTGCGCCATCTGAGACCACTAATGCAATACCAATTAAAATAAAGAATAAACCTCCAAGCAGGGAGGATGCAAAAATCTGTTTTTGAGTAAAGCGTTGTTTATTTCTAAAAGGTGCTTCAATATAACGCCAACTTATATAGCCTATCAGCACAGAAATTACACTTAAGCCCAGCATAATCGACACACTTGGCAGAGCCATATAATAAGCACGCGCAAAGACAAATAAAGGTTGATGCCATAAATAAGCACTATAAGACACCAGCCCAATCATAACAAAGGGTTTAAATGATAATAGTTTATTTACTAATGTATGATTATTAGCAAACAAAATAATCAATGCTGTCCCCAGTGTAGGGACAAGCGCATATAAACTCGGAAAAGGTATGTTTTTATCCAGAAAAAAGATCGACACTAGGATCATTCCTAAACCCAATAAACTCGCAATATGGCAGATAAATCCCTTTGGTTGTGGCTTAGAAAAGAGATAAAGGGCCGTTAATGCACCAAGCATTAACTCCCATGCTCGTGTGGGGATTAAATAGAAGTTTGCCTCAGAAAAATAGCGCCAACCCCATTCTGTCAACCCTAAGCTGACTAATGCAATTAGCACAATTAATATTACTAAGATACGTTTATTTTTTCCTGCAAAGAGGGCTAGGAATAGAGGAAAAACAATATAAAACTGCTCTTCAACTGCCAAACTCCATGTATGCAATAAAGGAATCAACTCTGTATCAGTAGTAAAATAATCCGTTCCTAAGCAAAATAGAATATTTGAAACAAAAGCAACCACTGCAATTAGGCTTTTGCCAAACTCTTTTAGCTCGTATGGTAACAACAAAAAC
>WGBH01000417.1 GCA_015494435.1 Thiotrichaceae bacterium
AGGGTTAATTAACTGCTACAATATATCTACTATTTCCTATAAAATAATGATATAATATCATTATGTATTCAATAGGAAAATTTGCAAAACTAATCGGACGAAGTATACAAACACTAAGGTCATGGGATAAACAGGGAAAATTAATTCCTGCTTGTCGGCAAAGGAAGATAAGGAGGAGAATTGATAAGTTTTGATTTATGTTTTGGTTGGATAACTTCTAGCCAATGCACAGGTTGCACGTTGATTTTTTTGTTTAATTAAAACCAGCTCAGCTTCTTGTTGTGTTACTTGCTGAGCATAAATCAATGCCGCAGCTTCGGCGACTCCATAGCATCCCACTTCTCGATAGACAATTTCAGATTTATAACTAAGTTTATTAACAACCGTATTTAATCTCGTTGCAGAGTAACAAATAAAAGGTAAATTTAAACGTTGGGACAAGGCTAATAAGGCAGGTTCATTTTGTTTTAAGTCAATACTGGTGATAGCGACAACACTTTGCAATTGCTTTGCTGAAATATGTTGATCAATTAATACTTTTAAATAGAATTCAGGACAACCTTTATCACAACCCATGCCTAATACATAAATAGGTTGTTGCCAAGCACCTGCGGTGGTTACGACTAATTGTGCGTTGATTAACTCTGAAACTTCTCGCGCCCATTCATTTGCTCCGCCTTGATGACCTGATAATAAAGGAATGACAAACATTCCTTGTTCATCTAACACTAAAACGGGCGGATCACTGAGTTTACTTTTAATCACAGGAGCTAAAGAACGGACAGCTATCCCTGTTGCGGTAATAAAAATAAGAGGATGACCTGTAATGAAAAACTGTTGAACTATTGCACTAAAAGGTTTTGGTTTATGCTCATGACGTGCATTTTCAAGTAATAAGCATAGTTTTTGAGCAAGCTCCTCCCCCTTTTTAGTCAATGAAATAATAATAATTTCAGGAGTAAGCATGGGCAATTAAATATCTCGTGATAGTTGCTAGGTTTGTCCGATAAGGTTTATAACCTCATCGAAACTTTTGCTTAATGGGGTTTGTAATTTGCTCGGAACGTTTTAAAAAAAAGCCTTGCAGGGAAACTATGAGGCTTTATTGCGTTTGAGCTAAGCGTGTGGACGGATTGACAAAACCCGTCCAGCTAAAAAAACAAGTAATTTTATCCCTTTTTAGTCATCAAGATAGAATTTAATAAGTAAACATCTATAAGAGGTTCTAAGCGATCAATCTACTCACCTTACTTAAAACCTCCTTGAGAAAAACTAATTGTACTTAGTCTACTCTGCTACCAATAAAGTTTGCTTTTTAGTAGAGAAGAAAATATGGCCCATACAATAAAGAACCATCACTAAGTGAACTCCCCCTATTATCCAAAATCCAAGTTGCTCCTCAATGGTATTCAATCCCCATGCCGCAACAGTAAAAAGGACAGGTTTAATAAGAAGAGACGAAATAATAGATATTTTTTCTCCTTTTATATGGATTTTTTCCAGAAAATCGCTTCGCTTGTATTTCATAAAAGCAAGTAAAAGCCATGTTATTGATAATCCGTAGATCAGTATAATATAACTCATGATAAGTCCTCCCTATAAATTTTACTTATAATTATATAATAAAAGTAAGACAAGTAAATTGTTAATCAGTTCCACTAAGAATAATTTATAGTGCAAATAACAAAAACATCAAGTCTTATTGACTTATGTTATTGACTAATCTTCTAAAAAACACATTAAATGATCTTAATGTTGATGCCATTTATTAATCATTAACCCTCTTTTTAAATCACTTTACCAAAAGAAATTTAGTCTTTAGAATGAGCGCATTTTAACATCAGGAGCAATGGTTATGGTTGCAAAAGGTTATATAACAGGCTTATTTAAACGGTCTCCAATTAGCCCATTACAAGAACATATGTACTGTGTCTACAGATCGATAAAACATCTCAAACTTTTATTTGAAGGTGTTAATGAAGCAGATCAAAACAAAATCACCGAAGCAGCAGAAGCACTCATTAAAGGGGAACATGAAGCCGATCTATTGAAAAAAGAATTGCGACATAATTTACCCAGAGGGTTATTTATGCCCATTGATCGCCGTGATCTCTTGGATGTTTTATTAATGCAAGATCAAATTGCCAATCAAGGCAAAGCTATTGCACGTTTAATAACGGGACGTAAAATGACTTTACCAGAGGAAATGCAAACACTTTTTTCTGAATTTGTGACTAAATCCATCAATACCGCTAAGCAAGCATTAGCCGTTATCAATGAATTAGATGAACTACTAGAATCAGGCTTTCGCGGGCGTGAGGTTGAGCATGTTGAAGATATGCTCAAAGAATTAGGTAGCACTGAGTCAGAAACTGATCGTATTCAAAATAAACTAAAAGCTGTTTTATACGAGTTGGAAGATGACTTACGCCCCACAGATGTCATGTTTACCTATCGCCTGATTGATTGGGTTGGGCATGTTGCAGACAATGCCGAAAAAGTAGGCAGTAGACTTCAATTAATGTTAGCAATATAAAAAGGTGACTTAAATGGATTTTTTCTCTGACACAATGACAGTTTACATCACGCTTGCCGCTGTTTTCGGTATTTTTATGGCGTGGGGCATTGGTGCAAATGACGTTGCTAATGCAATGGCAACATCGGTTGGTTCTAAAGCTATAACAATTAAGCAAGCCATTATTATTGCAGCTATTTTTGAGTTTGCAGGGGCATATCTAGCGGGGGCAGAAGTTACAAACACGATTCGTAAAGGCATGATTTCAATAGATGCCCTTGGTGGTAATATCAATTTGCTGATCTGGGGTATGTTAGCCTCCTTATTAGCCGCAGGTACTTGGTTACTTATCGCCTCTTTAAAAGGTTGGCCTGTTTCAACCACACACAGTATCGTAGGTGCAGTGATTGGTTTTGCTGCGGTTGGAATCGATGTCAATGCGGTTCATTGGGATAAAGTTGGCAATATTGTACTGAGCTGGATTGTCACACCTGTTATTGCAGGAACTATTGCCTTTGCGGTATTTAAGAGTATTCAGAAATTTGTTATTGACACAACCGAACCGCTCAAAAACGCGGTTAAATTTGGACCTATTTACTTATTTATGGTTGGTTTTATCATTGCGCTGGTAACGATTAAAAAAGGTTTAAAACACGTTGGTATTGACATCCATGATGGTATGGAATTTGTCTATGCCTCTTTGATAGGAGGCATTATTGCCTTTATTGGTATTTCATTAATCCGTCGGATTAAATTTGATCATGATTTAGAAAAACACTTTCATTTTGCCAATGTTGAAAAAATATTTGCCGTATTAATGATTTTTACTGCATCCGCAATGGCGTTTGCACATGGTTCTAACGATGTTGCGAATGCTGTAGGCCCAATGGCAGCCGTCATTAGTGCCGCACAAAGTGGTGAACTCGCTTCCAAATCAGAATTACCAAGCTGGGTTTTACTAGTTGGTGGAATCGGTATAGTGATCGGTTTAGCAACCTTAGGCTATAAAGTCATCGCAACCGTTGGGGAGAACATTACCGAACTCACCCCAAGCCGTGGTTTTTCTGCTGAAATAGGGGCCGCAACAACGGTTGTATTAGCCTCTTATACTGGTCTACCTATCTCTACTACCCAAACCTTAGTCGGTGCAATCTTAGGCGTTGGTTTAGCACGGGGAATCGCAGCCATTGATCTGCGCGTAATGGGTAATATCTTTATGTCATGGGTAATTACCTTACCTGCTGGGGCAATCTTATCCATTATATTCTTCTATATATTACAGACAATATTTAGCTAGCCTAACGACCCAACGACCCCTCAACTAAAGATAGAGGGGTTTTCTTTTCATTGATTTCATAAAAAACATAAAGGAAAACAAATGATTATAATAACAGGTGGTGCTGGTTTTATTGGCAGCAATATCGCAAAAGCTCTTAATCGTCGAGGGGAAAGGGATATTTTAATTATTGACAATCTAGTCAATGGCAAAAAAATGTTGAATATCAATGATCTTGATATTGCAGATTATATGAATAAAGAAGAATTTATTCAGCGTATTAAAAATAATGAAGATTTTGGCGGTCATGTACAGGCGATATTTCACGAGGGAGCGTGTTCGGCAACAACAGAATGGAACGGTAAATTCATTATGGAAAACAATTATGATTACAGCAAATCCTTATTACATTGGTGTGATCAACATAACGTACAATACCTCTACGCATCTTCAGCCTCTGTTTATGGCTCAGGCTTAGTATTTAAAGAAGAACGCGCTAATGAGCTACCCATCAATATGTATGCTTATTCAAAATTTCAATTTGATCAATATATGAGGCGCTTTCAACAACAGGCAAAAAATCAAATAATAGGATTGCGTTATTTCAATGTTTACGGACCGCGTGAGCAACATAAAGGCAGCATGGCAAGTACCGCATTTCATTTTCACCATCAAATTAGTAAAACAGGAGTAGCTAAATTATTTGAAGGTATTGATGGTTATGAAAATGGCGAACAACGGCGTGATTTTGTCTATATCGACGATGTCATTGCGGTAAATTTATGGTTTTTAGATAACCCAGACAAATCAGGTATTTTCAATCTAGGGACAGGACGTTCACAATCCTTTAATGATATGGCAAATGCCGTGATAAAATGGCATGGCAAGGGAAAGATTGAATATATTCCTTTCCCAGACCATTTAAAAGGCTCGTACCAAAGCTTCACCGAAGCTGATATTAGCCATTTACGCGCAGCTGGATACAAAAAAGCATTTAAAAACGTGCAACAAGGAGTTAAATGCTATTTAGATTGGATCACTAAGTCAGATCATTATCCACCTCTTTGATTAGCACATCATTCAGGGCAATCGCACTAAAATATATTTTATTTACCAATCGCTTACAAAATAAAATCTCCTTATCTTTATTCCCAAATAACCCCCGTCGGGCTAGGATCTAAGTATTGAAATTAAACAAAGAACTTAATGGACTTTTCACGCCATCAGCGCCTTGCTTTAAAACATGCGTATAAATTTCAGTCGTTTTAACATCAGCATGACCAAGTTGTTGCTGAACCGTGCGAATATCTGCCCCACTTTGCAATAAATGTGTCGCAAACGAATGGCGCAACGTATGGGAGCTTATTGTCTTGCGAATCCCCGCATCTCTTCCCGCTTTTTTTATCACTTTATTCACCATCGATTCATCTAAATGATGCCGACGTACATCACCCGTTTCAGGATCAACACTCAAACGGGTCGCTGGAAATAGATATTGCCAAGCTAATGACTTATTGGCATGACGATATTTACGATCTAATGCATGAGGCATCCATACTCCCGCAAACGCCTTATTTTTTTGATCAGAAATTAAAAAAGAGTCTACTCGTTTAATTTGTCTCTCAATCATAGGCAATAACTCCACAGCCAAGGTTGTAAATCGATGCTTAAATCCTTTACCATTCCAAACCCGAATCTGTTTTAAATCGGTATCAATATCTCCCACGCGCAAACGCACCGCTTCCATTCTTCGCAAACCAGAACCATAGAGTAACCCAAACAATAACTGATGCTGATAAGGAATCTGTTCAAATAACACCTGAACTTCACCTTGTGTCAAAACCATTGGTAATTTAGCCTGTTTTTTAGAACGTCTAAAGGCACTCATATCACCCAATGGTTGTTCAAGAAATTTACTGTAAAGAAATACCAGTGAATTTAACGCAAGCGCCTGTGTACTTGCAGCGACCTTTCTATTAACCGCTAAATGGGTTAAAAAACGTTCAACATCACGCGCACCCAATACAGAGGGATGTTGTTTATCGGAAAATAAAATAAAAAACCGAATCCACATTAAGTAGGTTTTAATCGTGCGCTTGCTATAGCGTCTTGCCATCATAAAATCAGAAATTTCATTCAGAAAAGGAGATTCATACATAAATTGCACCTGATAACTGGTTACTAAAGTAAAAATCAAGTATACTTATATCCTGATAAATTATCTGGGATTTTAATCCCAGATAATGAATTTTTGAGATAAACGGTAAGCTTGTAAAGCTAAGTAGTAATGGAATCTTGGTTTTTCAAAAAAAGAAAGTAGAATTACAGGGATTCCAGATAATATTGTTTTGTGGGACGGTAGTCCCACAAAACATACTGTTAAATTGACCACTCCGCTCTGCTCCGTGGTCAATTTAACGCCCCTGTTCTGAGGTCGCTACGTGGCACCCTAACAAGTCCGTTACTAAGGACAAAATCTCCTAGATAATAAAAAAACATTATCTAGGAGATTTTGCCTCAGAACAGGGGCGTTATGTCACAAAAATTTAAACATCGCAGCTCTATCAAAAGATGAAAGATAGCATTTAGTAGTTCCTAAGCAATCATATTGATTAGAGGCTATCAAATACGAATTAAAAAGGATTATTGCTTTGTCAAACTCAATAACTGAATTTAAGCGTTTTTTAAATAGCAATAGCACAGCAATGGATAAATATGAACGCAAGTTATCGCGTATCATTTTAGAAAATTTTGACGCTATAGAAAGTAAGTCATCAGCAGGTGGAGCAAGAGGGAAGCTTCTATCAGAGCTGATTCAAAAATTTGGAAAAGAAATTGAAGAAATTACTTGCAATGGCGACGATACAGTCACAAATAGTAAAACACTTTCAAAGATTATTAGTTTAAAAGTTGAGGGCTTTCGAGGATTTTCGGAAGCAGAAGAATTTGATCTAAGTAAAAAATACAGTTTTATTTATGGTCCAAATGGAACGGGAAAATCCAGCTTCTGTGAGGCATTAGAATATGCACTTACGGGCAAAATCCAAGAAGCAAACAGCAAACGATTTAGGATCGATAAATATATTCAGAATAATACTTCAAAAAAACCATTCGTATCGTTGATGGTTGAGTACGAAGAAGGAAAACAACGTGATGCTATACAATCCCCTCTAGAAAATGAATTTATTTTCATAGAAAGGAATAGAATAGAAGGCTTTGCAAGAGTTTCTGCCTTCACTCCACAAGGGCAACAAGCACGATTATCCACACTATTTGGGTTAGATCAATATAACAGTTTCTGTAGTGGATTCAGCAAATCCATTGAAAATAAGCTTCCAGTAAATCCAATCAAAGAAAGAGAGTTGACTGTAAAAGAAAAGGAAGTTCAAAAATACGAGCTTATTATAGAAAATAAAATAAATGAGCTTAATGGCTATGAGCAGCGTAAGAAAAAACTGTTACATAAGTATAAGGAATGTAAACTTGTAACGGATGTAATAACATTAATAAGCACTGATAAAGTTGGACTTCTAGACAAAGAAAAAATTGCATTAGACCGCCTTTCGAAAATACAGCTATACCCTGTCGAAAATGTAAGTGAAGCTATTAATAATATAGACTTACTATATAATAAATTTAAACAATATGAAATATTAGGTAAAGAAGTTGCGAAGCATAAGGATAAAATAAACTTTATTGATTTATATACATCTATTGTAAAAATTTCTCGTGATAATAGTAAAGATACATGCCCAGCATGTGATACACCACTGGCAAAGGTAACAACTGACCCATATTTTAAGGCAAACAATCAACTGGAACTGCTTAAAAACATATCAATAAAACAAGAGGAAGTCATCAATCTAGAAACTAATATATCAAATGAAATAATAAAATATAACGCACAGCTTCAAACTCTAGGCATCAATTCTAAGCTCTCTTTTGATAGTTTTTCTGAAAAAATATTAGGTGTAAAAAATGATCTCAACCACTTAAAAAGCAAATGGTTAGAATTGAA
>WGBH01000418.1 GCA_015494435.1 Thiotrichaceae bacterium
GTATTTCACACAGATATATTCAATTTCTTGATTAGATCATAAAGCGTAGGACGACTAACTCCTAGCAATTCAGCCGCAGGTGCGACTTTTCCGTTAACATGCGACAAAGCACGTAAAATAGCCTGACGCTCAACTTTTTCACGAATATCTCTGAGGTTAAAATTCATAGTTTCTGCCCCAGTTCTATCCAGTTCAAGATCCATTGATGACAGCTGTTTACCATCGGTCATAATCACGGCGCGTTTGATACGATTTTGTAACTCGCGTACATTACCGGGCCATGAGTATGACTCCATTGCACTTAATGCATCTTTAGTAAAACCACGTAATTTACGCCCGTGGTCTTCATTAAACTTTTCAAAGAAAAAGCGTGCCAATACAATAATATCGCCTTCGCGATCACGCAACGGTGGAATTTCTAACGGGATTTCACTAATACGATAAAACAAATCCTCCCTAAATTCACCTTTTTCAATTTTCTCTCGTAAATTTTGATGGGTAGCACAAACAACACGAACATCCACAGGTATAGGAGCATGACCACCAACACGTTCTACCACTCTTTCCTGTAAGAACCGTAATAATTTAGCTTGTAAGGTATATGGCAAATCTCCCATTTCATCAAGGAATAAGGTACCACCGTTCGCATACTCTATCTTTCCAATAGTCTGCTTATTAGCACCGGTAAAAGCACCTTTTTCATAACCAAATAATTCACTTTCGAGTAGCGTATCTGGTATTGCTGCACAGTTTATTGCAACAAAATTACCTGCGTTATTTGCACCGAGCGTATGCAATCCACGAGCACAAAGCTCCTTTCCCGTACCGCTTTCACCGAGTAACAGAACCGTTGCATCAGATGGGGCGACTTTTTCAACCGCCTTACACACACCTTGCATCTGAGGGCTACATGCAACGACTCCTGCAAATGGCTCATGCATACTACTCGTTTGCAAGCGCTGATTCTCATCTTCTAATTCCAGTAGACGGAAGGCTCTATTTACAATTAAACCAATAATTTCAGGTTCAAATGGTTTACTGTAAAAATCATAGGCACCTAGACCAATTGCCTTAACTGCATTTTCACGCTCTTCCTGTCCAGTGACAACAATCACTTTTATATTAGAATCTATCTCAAGAATTTGCTCTAATGTTGCAAAACCTTCACTAGGGTTATCCTCATGTGGCGGCAACCCCAAATCCAGCGTAACGACTGTAGGCTTATTTTTTTTAACCTGCTCTATTGCTGAGATACGATCATCAGCTAACAAAACATCGTAATTTTCAAAACACCAACGTATTTGACTTTGCAAACCTGGGTCATCTTCTACAACCAGCAACTTATTATTATTCATGAATGGTTTTTAACATAGTTTTTATCGTTTGTCGAAATATTTAACAGTGCTTTCTATTTGTTTTTCAAAGTGCTAATAAAATAAGCTGAAATATCCTTACACCTACATGTTTGACAGTAAACATCACGCCTTATTACTAATAATTCAAGTGCCAGGAATTGTTAATTTAAAGCAGGTACCAACATTAATCTCACTACTAACATCAATCTGACCGCCAATTGCCAGTATAATTTCTCGGGCTTCATACACACCAATACCCATTCCTTTACTACCTTTTGTAGTCTTAAACGGTTTAAACAAGTTATGCTTGATGAAATCTTCCGTCATACCACTACCCGTGTCTTCTATTTCAATCACAACGCCAGAAGTCGAGCGTTTTTGTGAAATGCTAATTTTCCCATCATCTTCAGTCGCATCCTGAGCATTTTGAACCAAATGACCAAGAATCGCTATCAGCTGGTTTTTATCCGCCTTCACATAAAAGGATGCTGATTCACAACCTAAAATCGGTACAGGTTTACCACCTGCTATCTTACGGTGGTGTACTAGCTCTTCAAGAACAGAGATGATATCTACTTTACTTGATTTACTTGTTGTAACCTTTCCACTTAACACTTCCATCATTTTGTTCATCTTCGAAACAGAGTTGTTAATGGTCTTGAATACATCTTCCATAAATAACGGGTTATCCTTATGTTTTTCAGCATTACTAGAAATTAGTGAGAGTTGAGCCACCAGGTTTTTTATATCGTGGACCACATAAGTAGACACTTTGTTAAAATTCTCAAACTGCTTCGCTTCGGCCAGTGCTTTTGAAGCATTCATCTGTTCCAAAAATGCTGCGACCTGCCTGGCAGCGGTTTTTAACAAGTCACTATCTTCCCAGTTGAAAGACGGCTTTCGCGCTGACGCGTGATCAAGCACAACAAAACCGATCAACAAATCATTATAGATAAGAGGCACAATCAACCAGGGTTGAAGCCTCTTTACCCATTGAGGCAATTCCAAATAACCAAGACGATTATAAACTTCTGGCGATTCCTGAAATTCATCAACACTAATTACAAATTCGTGCTCTTCCATAAATTTCGGTAGCGATGTTTCAGCTGGTTCGCGATCCAGCACATGCTCCATTTCCCATGTATCAACACAAACAAAGAAACCATTGTTCTCACGCAACCACAGCATCCCTCCAGGGCTTTCAATAATCTGGGCGATAGATTTTATCGTATTATGATAAAGCTCATTTTCTTCACTCGAAGTCGAAAGCGTTCGAATAAAACGCAACCACTCTTCACGGTAATCATATTTGTAAGGATAGAAGTGTTTATTTACTAGAACATAAAGGCGAGCACGAATACGCCGTGATGATAAAAATAAGGCAAGGGCTAATATAGTTACAAATAAAAATATTGCCTGTGCAACAAGCCCCCAGTTACCACCAAAATCACGGACATAATATCCTGCAACCCCCATAAGCACCAGGTAAATACCACTTGCCAACAACGCTGTGGTGTGAAAAACAACTCTACGGGATATAAATATCTCTGGTGACCACAATGGATCACGCGAAACAGAAATACCTATAAGCGGCACCGTCAATGCATAAACAAAACCTCTAGCCTGCCATACAGCAGGATCGATTCTCTGGTATAAAAGACCATCCGCATACATATAGAAATCGTATACAAACATACCAAGCAACCCCAGGCACAAATATTTAATCGCCCACTTTTGTTCAGCACGTGTGTTACGGTAAACCTGCTCTACCAGAACAATACAAATTACCGTAATCAACAGATTTAGTATCGTTAGATATTCTGTTTCTTTTAAAAAATCTCGACCTGCAATAATATAATTAATAAATACAGGAAGAATTAAGAGGACAAGGGTAATCGCGATGAAATACTGAGTCTTCTTAATTGTGGCATCTGCAAAATGATCGCTGTAGATAACACTTAAAAGCTGCACAAGCAAAATCAGCCATGACACGCTCTTGAAATACTCAATCACCCATAACTGTACATCTGCAACCAGTAACAAAGATTCATATGCAAGCACAAAAGACCAGACACAACTTATACTAGCAGCAATCACCAATGCCTGTTTTGTCTTACCCTTATGTCTATCAGTTAGCAGAATTGCTAAAAAGATAAGGAATGTAAAGGCGCTTATTGAATAACTAATTGCACCTATGTTCATTTGGATAAACCATCAAAATACTTACCTTTGGAGGTTGCTTTACCATATACAAAAACAAGTGATTCCATTTTCATACGAGATCGAGCATCGAAAAAATAATTCGAGCTATTGACTATAAATCTTTCAGTGCCGCCTCAGCTAAATCTTTTTCTCTTGGTGCTAGATTACTACTAACAGCTTTCTGAAGATAAAGTCTAGCATTATTTTTATCATCCAACTTTAAATACGCCATTCCCAGATGATAATTGAATAACCCGACCTCAGGCAGCTGATTTACTGCTTTCTGTGAATAGAGAACGGCGCTCTTATAATCGCCCAACTTATAGTAAACCCAGGAAATCGTATCTAAAAAAGCTGCCTGGTTATTCTTTTTAAGTTTTTCGACGAGAACTTTAGCTTGCTCCAGGTCAGCATTATTGTCACTATAATCTGAAATCATAGATGCAAAATTATTTATCACAATTAGATTATTAGGGTTTGCCTTATACATCTCACGATAAATATCAATAACTCGGTCATACATCTTGTCTGATTCATAAAACGCAGCTAAATTCAAAGGTATCTTTAGACTTTTTGGAACATTAACACGGCCTTTTTCAAGTATCGATTTAGCTTTATCAAGGTTATTTTTTTCTTTATACGATTGCGCAAGCCATAAATACGGATCCTCCATTGAAGTATTATCGTTAACGATTTCTTCTAATAAAGGTTCCGCAGAAGCACGATCATTTTTTGCCATATACACCTTATACAGCAACACTTTTATCTCTTCATCATCAGGCGCTGCCTGCAATTCAGCGTTTAATCGCTTCTCAACTATATCAAACTGCTTATCAGCACCCTGTATGGTCGTCAATAACTTTAATATCCGTCTATTGTTATCAGATGTTATATATCCTTTTTCCAGGATAGAAATAGCCTTTTGTAGCTCTCTTTCCTGTATATAATACGGCACTGCCTGCAAGTAACCATTTGGTTTTTTTGGATACAAATCCATTATTTTCTCAGCGACCTTTCTACCTTCTAATAACTCTCTCTTTTTATTCAGAATCGTTGACTTGATTGACAGCCCAAGGTAGGTCGATTCCTCTATATTGTTATAGTCATCAATAACCCTTTCAGCTAAAGCGATATCCTTAGGCAAAAGATATTGTGCCAGCTTAAGTAAGCCTTTAGCGTTCATCCTGTTATTTTCATATGCACTATTTAATGTGCTTGCCGCCTGCTCACGATTTCCTTCAATCAGATATGCATTTTCTAATAGAATAAACGCCTCAACATTTTCTGGCGTTTCTTTTGTAACTACACGTAATGAAAGAATTGCCTTTTCAACGTCTTTACTATTAACAGCTAGCTTCGCCCTTAACAGGTTAATTTTTGGATCATTAGGCGAGACCGACAAAGCATCTTCAATAACATCACTTGCCTTATCATAGTCTTTATTACTTAGGTAAATTGATGCCAATGCAATACGCGCTTCAACACCAGTTTCATATTCTGAGAAATCATCAATAGCTTTTTTATATACATCCACCGCTTCTTGCTTATTATTATTCATATATAACAGCTCAGCGAGTGCTACTCTAAGCTTCCCTAAACCATCGTTTTCTAAAACAAGTTTTCTTAATTCCTTAATAGCCTCATCATTACCTTTAATAGTTTTGATATATTTAACCAAAACGAGTTGTCTTTCTACATCATCCGGTTTATTACTGATTGACAAACGAAGCACTTCTTCGGCTTTACCTTTCTCACCGATCCGGTTATAAAAAGCTGCAAGGTCAGTATAACTAGAAGCGTTATCAGGATTTCTATCAAGAAAATCTTTGTATATCCTTTCAGCACGATCATAATCCTTATCATTCTCCAAAATCATCGCTAACAACTTATTCAGTACCTTGTTGTTACTATTGATTTTTAACGCTTCATCTAGCATAGCTATAGCTTCTTTATTCTTACCTTCGCGATGGTATATGCTGGCTAAAACCGCAACACTGTCTACGTGCCCTGGATCTCTGGAAACGATATCTTTTAATATTTCAACAGCCTCATCTTTTTTACGGTTTTTCAACTTCATCGTTGCTTTCAACAACAAGCCTTCAGCATTGCGTGGCTCTTTTGATAAAATAAAATCAATTTTTGATTGCGCTTTTTCAAGATCATTAGCTAGAAGTAAGTAAATTCGCCCTAACTTCGCCTGGTTATCCAATAAATTGGGATTGAGCTCTTCCGCTTTAATATAATGTTTATACGCTTTCATATACTCCTTTTGCTGTTCAAAAACTTTACCCAACTGGTAATGAGCGTCTGCATCTTTAGGATCTATTTGCAACACGTTTTTCAACTCAATTCGAGCTTTATCAAAATCACCAGCATCGATAGAAACTTTTGCTTTTCCCAAATAGACAGACTTCCTTTCTTCGGCTCCGCCACAGGATATTAATGCGTAAGCACATATCGTTAACAATAAAAC
>WGBH01000419.1 GCA_015494435.1 Thiotrichaceae bacterium
ATGTTATACACTCCTCATATTTATGTAAAAATATATTATTTCATATGATAGTATGTGAAATAATATTACTGTTAGTAGCCCTCGATTTTATGAATCAATTGCTTTATAGATGTAGTGAATTGCTATAACTCGCACTAAATCAAGGGTGACGAAACATCAGTAACTTAACCGCTATTCTGTTAAGTTGTACGTCCTATCACGAGCTTTACTTGCAAAAATGGGGTTTCTTATGATAAAACTAAACCTATGCTCGCTTTTTAATGATTAAATAAAGTACAATCATAGTTTGCAGAAAAGCCACTAAATGGAGTTACTGTCTTGAATTTACGCACGGATAAAACGTCGGTAGATAGTAGAAAAAGCTGGAATGATGTGATAGGACAGTTTGATATTCAATCTTATAGTACACTGGATCAAACATCAGTCAGCCCGACTAAGATAAAGACAAGGAAAGCAGTTCATAAAAAACATCAACTGCTTAAGCGTCCTAATTCTTTACCCGCTTGGATAATGAGAGGGGTGGTAACACTTGCTTGTTTTTCAATATTAGGAAATCTCCCCTTTCAATCTTCTATTATGTTAAAAGATACGAGTGAGCCTCCAAACTTTGCTTTATCAATCAATGCAACCCCAACTTCAATTAAACAATATTCTGCTTCTGTAGAACCACCGAAAGCCAAGTCGGTATTTTCCCCTAGATTTCAACTTGATCCCGAGTTTCAGGAACTTTCTTTGCCGATTCGTGCCATCGAAACTTATATTGGACATCAAGTCATTGAGACGGATAGTAAGTGGTCATCTTATACTGTTAAATCATACGATAACCCTGCTAATATTCTCTATAAAATAGGACTGCAAAATTCCATTAACACGTTATTGCGTAATGAAAAAATAAAAATAGTATTAGCAGGATTGAAAAGAGATAATATTGTTAGGGCTCGTTCCGTTAATGGAAAGTTAATGGAGTTACTGCTCGCTCCTTCTTATAAAAAAGCCTATCTCGTAAAACCTAGCAGTGATGGTTTTGAAGGCATTTGGGAAGGAGAGTGGATCAAAAATCCGTTTGAAATTCGTCAGGCAAGATCTTCCTTTGAGATTAAGAATGGTTTATTTCTTGATGGTAAAAAAGCAGGCGTGCCTGGAAATATGATAAGACAAATTATTAAGGTGTTCGATTGGGATATAGATTTTACTCATGATATTCGTGTGGGTGATAGAGTCACTCTGGTTTATGAAGAAATTTTTCATGATGGTGATAAAATAGGAAGCCAAAATTTATTAGCTGCTGAATTTATTAATAAGAATAAAGAATTCCGTACCGTAAGATTTACACGTGAAGATGGTAAGTCTGATTTCTTTACTCCCACAGGAAGAGAGATGAAACGAGCCTTTATTCGTACGCCTGTTGCTCATGCTAGAGTTTCATCTTCTTTTAATCCAGGGCGTTTTCATCCTGTTTTGCATAGAATTCGTTCTCATAAGGGGACTGACTTTGCTGCAAAACGTGGCACACCCATTATGGCAACGGGTAATGGTACGGTTAAATTCATAGGGAGAAAAGGTGGGTATGGTCGTCTTATTATTCTTGCACACCGCGAAGGTTATGAAACACGTTATGGTCACATGAGTCGTTTTAAATCAAATCTAAAAGAGGGGGCGAAAGTTTATCAAGGCGATATTATCGGTTATGTTGGCTCTTCAGGTCTTGCAACAGGTCCTCATTGCCATTACGAATTTCGAAGAAATGGTGTTCCGGCTGATCCAATGACAGTAAAATTACCCAACAGCATGTCCTTAACACCAACGGATCTAGCTAGATTTAGAACTAAAGCCATTAATTTAGTATTACAGCTTAATGTATTGCATCGTTTTGCTAAATTGAATGTGAATATTAATAGTGGAACAGGCGGTTAAAGAATGCATAAAATAACTGCCTTATTATTTTAAGGAAAATACAATATTATCCAGCAAACGCGCTTTACCCAACCAGACAGAACCTAGTAGCACTAGGTTTGTGTCCTTTTCTAATGGAATCTGTAAGTTTTTTCTCTCTCGTACTTCGATATAATCGGCTATAAAACCTGATGCATTCAATCTTTTAGCCGCAGATTGTTGCAGAGATTGAAAATCTTTATTTCCATTTTTTATGGCTGTGACTATCAGTTGTAATTGTTGATAAAACAATGGTGCTATACGGCGCTCTGTTGCTGTTAGATAGCCATTGCGTGAACTCATTGCTAAACCATCAGATTCCCGAACAGTCGCTAAACCAATGACTTTAATGGGCATATTAAGATCTAACACCATGCGTTGAACGAGTATCAACTGTTGGAAATCTTTTTGCCCAAAAATTGAGATATCAGGCATTACCATATTAAATAATTTATTGACAATGGTTGAGACACCAGAAAAATGTCCTACACGTGATTTTCCTTCTAAAATAACGCCAAGCACAGGAACTTCTACCCGTGTTGTGGCTGTTCCATCAGGATAAATAGCTTCAACAGATGGAGTGAAAACTAAATCACAGCCAACAGATTCCAGTTTCTTTTTATCTTCATCCAGCGTATGAGGGTAGGCGAGCAAATCTTCTTTTTTATCAAATTGAAGAGGATTGATAAAAATAGAGACAACGACTTTATCAGCCAATTCTTTAGCGCCTGTAACTAAGGCGATATGACCTGCATGAAGATTCCCCATTGTAGGCACTAATGCAATCGTTAGACCTTGCTGTTTCCAGTGCTTAATGCGCTTTCTAAGCGATAATATTTCTGAAATATGTATCATTAATAAAAACACTGTGCATCGGATGGAAAGGTTTGTGCTTTGACGCTTATTATAAAATCGGAAATTGCTCCAGCTATCCCTTCAGACTGTCCTACGAGGAAGTTTTTTGAAAAACTAGGTGCTTTTTCTGAGATACCTAGCATATCTTGTAATACTAACACCTGACCATCACAGCCTCGTCCTGCGCCAATCCCTATTGTGGGTACATCCAATGTTTCTGTAACTTTTTCAGCTAAGCTCACAGGAACACACTCCATTAATACCATGTCCGCACCTGCATCTTGCAGTAATAGCGCATCATTTAAAATTTTATCCGCAATTTTTTGATTTCGACCTTGCACAAAATAGCCTCCTAATTTATGCACTGACTGTGGTTGCAAGCCTAAATGTGCACAAACCGGCACGCCATGACGTGTTAATTGCATGATGTTTTCAACTTGCGCTTCTCCTCCTTCCATTTTTACCATTTGCGCTCCACCTTGTTGCATTAGTCGCGTCGCATTTTTAATCGCTTGTTTAGGCGAAGTGCAACTCATAAAGGGTAAATCGCCTAATACTAAAGCATGTTTGCAAATGGGTGAAACTATTTTTGTATGATAAACCATATCATCCATTGTCACGGGTATGGTTGAATCATGTCCTTGCATCACCATACCAAGTGAATCCCCTACTAAAATAACATCAATGGATTGTTGATCTAAAACACGTGCAAAACTAGCATCATATGCCGTTAGCATGGTAATTTTATTACCTTCTTGTTTCATTTTATGAAGCTTTTTTACTGTTATTCTTGCCGTCATTTTCTTTTCTTAGTACTCCATCAAAGTATAAGCTGAAGGTCATCAGCAGAGACTTTTAAAATATATTGTGTCAGTGTCTTCCCATTAGGAAAAATTAAATCAGGTGATAATTCTTTTAAAGGGTATAAAACAAAAGAACGCTCATACATCCAAGGATGTGGAACAACTAATGTTGTCGTATTAATGATAATATTGCCATATAATAGTAAATCAAGGTCTAAGGTGCGTGCTCCCCAGCGTTGTCCATTTCGCTTTCGATCATTGTCTTGTTCAATTTGTTGCAATATAGATAATAACTTATGTGCATCCAAGTTTGTATCAAACTGAGCAACAGCGTTGATATAATCAGGCTGGTCTTGAGGTCCTTGTGGTTTGCTACGATAAAAAGAAGAAAGTCTTAGATTATTAATTTGGTGCAGTGAACGTAAAGACTCGATAGCATTATTTAGATAGGTTGTAGAATTTCCTAGATTGCTTCCTAAACCTATATAAATTTTATATACGGGGTTTTTCATGATATTGCTTATTTGCGCCTTCTACGCCGACCTGAGCGTTTGTATTTTTGAGGTTTAGCGGCATTACACATCATTAGTTGTTCTTCTGAGCTGAGGTTTTGAAATGATGTCCACCATTCACAATCCTCTTCTAAGGATTCGCCTGAAGAGGCGCGCAAGCACATAAAATCATAAGCAGCACGGAAACGTTTATTTTCGATAAAATTAAGCGCACGTCGGCAGGCTTTAAATTGAAAACGTCCCTGCATTGTCCATATTTCTCGAGTCACATTACTAAAGCGACGGGGTATAGCGA
>WGBH01000420.1 GCA_015494435.1 Thiotrichaceae bacterium
ATCGAATTCCCCCTTTGCTTCATAACCTACATGGTAATGGTCATAGCTGGAATGAACATAATATTACAGAAGAAAAAATAGTTTCAGTAAATAGTCGTATAAAAGACGGAAGTGATTCAGTATGGATGGTTATAAAGTCAAAGCTAGATGAAGCTTTTGGAAAGGGCATCCTAAAACCTGCATCTAACAAATAGCTCCATTGGACGTGCCAAAGTGTCATTTTTTTGTGTATGTCGCAAGCTCCATGTTACACAAAAAAATGACACTTTGGCACGCCAATGAGCATGGCGTTAGCACCCCATAAAATAAGGTATGGCTATTTAGCCATACCGGTGCTATATTTACCCCATGAGTAAGCCAAATTTCGAGTGGGATGAAGCAAAAAATGAGGAAAATAAACAAAAACATGGAGTTACATTCTATGAGGCACAGTATGCTTTCTTAGATAGCAATCGCATTATTGCTGAGGATCTGGCTCATAGCCAAAATGAAAAGCGATATTATTGTTTTGGTCTAAATCAGCAAGGCACAGGCATTCTCACCGTACGGTTTACTTATCGGTCTGGTTCCATCCGTATATTTGGTGCAGGTTATTGGCGTAAAGGTAAAAAGATCTATGAGCAAACCAATTCAATATAGCAATGAGCCTTTGGGTGACCTAAAAGTCGTCCCTGACTTTTTGCCTTCACCTGAAGAGCTGGCGCTTAAGCAAAAAAACACAAAAGTTACTATATCTCTCAGCACTGAGAGCGTGGCTTACTTCAAAGAAACTGCAAAAAAACATCACATGCAGTATCAAAAGATGATTCGGCAGTTATTAGATGAGTATGTGGCACATCAAAAAAGTGCTAACAAGTAGCTTAAGCGGACATATTGACAATACGCGCCTTTCGCTGCCGCTACAGTTGTGTATTGTCAAATGCCGCTTAGCAAGGCGTTATGTGTAATAATAGTTCGGAGTTGCTGTGAAAGTTAAATTCAAAGATCACTTTTCTGAAAACTCAGAAGAATATAATAAGTTTCGACCAAAATACCCGGCAGAGCTGTTTGCGTATTTGGCTTCTGTTTCTAAGCAACATCAAAGAGCATGGGACTGTGCTACGGGCACTGGACAATCCGCAATATCACTATCCAAATATTACTCAACTGTTATTGCCACTGATGCGAGCGAAACACAAATTAAAAATGCAGAAAAAAAGCAAGGGGTTATTTTTAAAGTAGCTACAGCAGAAAATAGTTACATAGAAGATAGTTCAATCGATTTAATTACAGTAGCACAAGCATTTCATTGGTTTAATACTGACAAATTTTCAAAAGAGGCAAACCGAGTGTTAAAGGACAAAGGAATTCTTTCGGTGTGGACGTACAATTTATTGTCGGTACAAGAAAAGATTGATGAAGAAATTATCTACTTATACAACACGATACTTGGGGAATATTGGCCTCAAGAAAGAAAAATGGTGGAAGACGGGTATAAAAGTGTTCAACTACCATTCAAAGAAATCGAAGCACCTTCTTTTAACATGTCAGCTAACTGGAATCTGTCCCAATTAATAGGCTATCTATGTACATGGTCAGCCACTAAAAAATATCAGAAAAAGCTTGGAGTCAATCCAGTAGAAAAAATACATGATAAAATAGCTAATATTTGGGGTGAACCGGAAAAGGTATTATCAGTGAAGTGGCCATTGAGCATTAGATTGTGGCAAAAAAGCACATAACAAGGCAAATTCACTCGGACAAAATAAAGCTACGCTCGTTCCTCGCTCCACTTTATTTTTCCGGTGATTTGCGACGTTGTGCCCTTATAAACAAGGAGATCATGTTATGCCAAATGTAGTATTTTTTAGCTTCAAAGAAGCAGATCGAGGGGTTGTTTTGACTATTAAAGGTCGTGCGGCGGTTAACCCAAGATATAAAAATCTAAACTTTAGAGTCAAAGACTTATTGAAGCGGTGGGATACAGAAGACGAAGCAACTATCAAACAAGCAATAACGAAAGCCATGCAGGGCACTTCAAGAACTATAGTTTTTGTGGGAAACACAACATATTTAAGCTATTGGGTGCCTCATGAAGTGAAAACAACTTTAGATAATGGGAAACCAGTCTATGCAATTCGTTTAAATGGTACAAATGGCCCAATACCTAGGTGTCTATCCAACAATGGAATAACTGTATATCAATGGAGTGAAGCAAGGTTGCAGGAACTGGCAACGAGATAACCAGCCGTGAATGAAAAGGACTATCCGGCCCTATACAGGGCAGCAGATGAAGCATCAATATCAGCACAGTCTAATTATCTTAGGTTAATAAAATTACACATTTTGCTGCTTGTTATTGGTGCTGGGCTAGCCGTCCACCCGCTCCCGCAAAAAGAATACTCTTTGTTCAATGCGTTCGTTTTCTTAATGGCGCTAGGGGTATCGATATTTCTGGCAATAAAAAAGTATGAAAAAATATGGTATAGCGCTAGAGCGGTTGCAGAA
>WGBH01000421.1 GCA_015494435.1 Thiotrichaceae bacterium
GTTCTATTTCAAGACTTCAGAAGGGTCGATTTTAAAAATAATAATGGATGTCTATAAATTTTATACTTGTTCTCAAATTCCCATTTGGGAACACACTGCCAGAAATTCCATTTCGACTCTGCGTTATGGAAATAGAATTTCCAGATGGTATTCTCAAACGGGAGTTCGGGAGTGAGACGAAACTGAGTATACCTATCACGTTCTTATCGCGGAGTGATATAGTTTCCTGAAAGGCTTTTTTAAAATGTTACGACGAGGTAATAAATCCCGTCGGGCTAAGATGCTCCACTTTGACTAATGGCTTGAATATCCTGATTTATACAACTATATTGTCGCTGTAAGGTGAGGTTAGGAACGCTATTAAAGGGGTGAACCTACTAAAAATAAACAACGACAATTAAAATGGAGAAAAAAATGCCTGAATACCGCTCTCGTACCACTACACATGGTCGAAATATGGCAGGTGCTCGTGCTTTATGGCGTGCGACTGGAATGAAAGATGGTGATTTTGATAAACCAATTATTGCTATTGCTAATTCTTTTACTCAGTTTGTACCCGGTCATGTGCATCTCAAGGATATGGGACAATTGGTTGCAAGGGAGATTGAAAAAGCAGGTGGCGTGGCTAAAGAGTTTAATACTATTGCGGTTGATGATGGTATTGCAATGGGTCATGCAGGGATGCTTTACAGTTTGCCTTCACGCGAAATTATCTCTGATTCGGTTGAATATATGGTGAATGCGCATTGTGCCGATGCGCTGGTTTGTATTTCTAACTGCGATAAAATTACACCGGGGATGTTAAATGCCGCCTTGCGTCTTAATATCCCTGTGATTTTTGTTTCAGGCGGACCGATGGAGTCAGGAAAAAGCGTTGTTGAGGAGCAGGTGGTGCATTTAGACCTTGTTGATGCAATGGTTTCCGCCGCAGATAATACAATATCGGATCAAGATGTGACTAAAATGGAGCGTTCTGCCTGTCCTACCTGTGGTTCTTGTTCGGGTATGTTTACTGCTAACTCCATGAATTGTCTTACTGAAGCACTTGGTTTAGCCTTGCCTGGAAATGGTTCTTTACTCGCTACTCATGCGGATCGTGAAGCCTTATTTTTACGCGCGGGTCGTGATATTGTAGCGTTAGCAAAACGCTATTATGAGCAAGATGATACAAGTGTTTTACCGCGTAATATTGCAACTTTTGAAGCCTTTGAAAATGCCATGTGTCTTGATATCACAATGGGCGGTTCAACTAATACCGTCTTGCATTTACTCGCTGCCGCGCATGAGGCGGAAGTTGATTTTACAATGGATGATATAGATCGTCTTTCACGTATTGTTCCTAATCTGAGTAAAGTCGCGCCTGCAACGCAATTATTTCACATGGAAGATGTACACCGTGCAGGTGGCATTATGCGAATTCTAGGTGAACTTGAACGCGGTGGTCTTCTTAATACCGACTGTAAAACCGTTCACAGTGCCACTATGGGCGAGGCAATTGAGCAATGGGATATTCGTCGTACAAAGGATGAGGAAATATTAACTTACTTTAAAGCAGCTCCTGGTAATGTCCCGACACAAACAGCCTTTAGCCAAAATAAACGCTGGGAGACTCTGGATACGGATGTGGAAAATGGCTGTATTCGTGATATTGAACACGCTTACTCCAGCGAAGGTGGTTTAGCGGTTCTCTATGGCAATATTGCCCTAGATGGTTGTATTGTAAAAACAGCAGGAGTGGATGAGGATAATTTCACCTTTACAGGGAAAGCGCGTATTTTTGAATCACAAGATGATGCGGTGGCCGCTATTTTAGCGGATGAAATTATTGCAGGTGATGTGGTGGTTATTCGTTATGAAGGCCCACGCGGCGGCCCTGGAATGCAAGAAATGCTTTATCCCACTAGTTATCTAAAATCAAAAGGACTTGGTAAAGCCTGCGCGCTACTCACTGATGGACGCTTCTCAGGCGGAACGTCTGGCTTATCCATTGGACATGCCTCTCCTGAAGCCGCAGAAGGCGGTGCGATTGGTTTGATTGAAGAAGGCGATGCGATTGCGATTGATATCCCACAGCGCAAAATAGAACTGTTAATCAATGATGAAAACTTAGCAATACGTCGTAAAGCAATGGAAGCAAAAGGCGCTGATGCATGGAAGCCCCTCAATCGCAAGCGTCAAGTCTCACAAGCATTACGTGCCTATGCCGCAATGAGTACCTCCGCTTCGCGTGGTGCAGTGCGTGATGTTTCTCAGTTAGAATAATAATATGACGCATTTACAAGGCGCTATATTGGATGAAGCAACCTTCAATGCCAATGACCTTGATCTCAGTGCTTTATTGGGATTAATTCCACATTGGCATCGTTACCCATCAACCGCATTGACACAACGTGTTGCCCATCTTAAAGGCATTAATATTGCAGTAGCTAATAAAGTGGTTTTTGATCAGCCATTATTGAGTCATTTGCCCGATTTAAAGCTTATTTTATTAACCGCAACGGGTATGGATAAGGTAGATTTAAACAGTTGCAAAACATTAGGTATCGCTGTTTTTAATGTGACTGATTATTGTACTTCCTCGGTTGCACAGCATGTTTTTTCTTTAATATTGGCTTTATCAAGGCAACTTATCCCTTATCAAAACATGACCAAACAAGGAGATTGGTCGTGTAGCAAACACTTTTCTAGTCTTCAATTTCCAATTCAAGAATTAAAAGGTAAAACACTCGGTCTTGTGGGGTATGGTGCATTAGCTAAAGGAGTGGAAATACTAGCCAAAGCATTTGAAATGAAGATTTTAATCGCACAGCGGGTTGGATCGAAAACAGCCAGCAATGGACGCTTACTATTAGAGGATCTTTTGCCTCAAGTGGATGTACTTAGCCTGCATTGCCCGCTTAATTCAACGACTCAAGGTTTAATCAATGCTAAGGCACTGCAACGCATGAAGTCAACCGCATTTTTAATCAATACAGCAAGAGGTGGAGTTGTTGATAATAGCGCCTTAGCAAATGCTTTACGCCAACATCAAATTGCTGGAGCGGGTATTGATGTGCTAGATATTGAACCACCACCAATCAATCACCCCCTGCTGGCTGAGGATGTGCCAAATTTAATCCTCACACCTCATATCGCTTGGGCATCGGTAGAAGCAAGACAACGAGTCATTGATCATGTTGCTTATAATTTACAACAATGGTTATCTGGACAATACAATAAAGTCTCACTCAACCTATAACCCCATAAATCTATGAAAATACACTTTCATCGCCAAATTAATCAAGATAGTGGCGACTCAATGGAATGCCTTGGTGGTCGATAACCTAGCCCGATGGGATTTGTAATCCCGTCGGAATATTTTAAATAAGCTTTGCAGGAGACTGTGGAGCTTTATTGCATTTAAGCTAAACGTGTGAGCGGGTTTACAATACTCGTCCAGCTAAGCGATTCCAATCAATAAAGCCTTAACTGCAAGATAAATGATGCCCATATTAGCTTCTATTTTTTCTCAAAGATGCAATTATTTCCTCATCACACTATAATCCGCGCTTTAATCTTATTGCGCTAAATATCATGTATTACCCTCAAACTTACGATGTCATTGTTATTGGTGGCGGACACGCTGGCACAGAGGCGGCTTTAGCGGCTGCTCGTATGGGGCAAAAAACGCTTCTGCTGACACATAATATTGAAACCATTGGTCAAATGAGTTGCAATCCTTCCATTGGTGGCATTGGTAAAGGGCATTTGGTGAAAGAAATTGATGCCTTAGGGGGGGCAATGGCGTTAGCAGCTGATCGTGCGGGTATTCATTTTCGTATTTTGAATTCACGTAAAGGCCCTGCGGTACGTGCAACACGCGCTCAGGCGGATCGTGTTCTGTATAAAGCGGCGATTCTGGATATTGTGCAGAAGCAAGAAAATCTCGATCTTTTTATGCAGGGCGTTGATGATTTGTTGATTGAAAATGATCGTATTGTGGGTATTCATACCGAGATGGGTTTGAATTTTTCTGCTAAAGCGGTTGTGCTAACCGTTGGTACGTTTTTGCGCGGTAAAATCCATATTGGTTTAGAAAATTATGCAGGGGGACGCACAGGGGATCCAGCATCGCTTACTTTAGCAGATCGTTTGCGTGAATTGCCTTTTCGTTTTGACCGCTTAAAAACAGGGACTCCTGCGCGTCTTGATGCACGCAGTATTGATTACAGTCAATTACAAGAACAGCCGGGAGATGATCCCATGCCTGTTTTTTCCTATATGGGATCACGGGCTTTACATCCACAACAAATTTCTTGCCATATCACCCATACCAATCAAAAAACGCACGATATTATTCATGCGGGTATGGATCGCTCTCCGCTTTATTCAGGTGTCATTGAAGGAATTGGGCCGCGTTATTGCCCTGCGATTGAAGATAAAGTGGTACGCTTTGCGGATAAAGATAGCCATCAAATCTTTATAGAACCTGAGGGGTTAAACACCTATGAAGTGTATCCCAATGGCATTTCAACCAGCCTGCCATTTGATGTACAAGTTGAATTAGTTCGCTCTATTGTTGGTTTTGAAAATGCCCATATTACCCGTCCAGGCTATGCGATTGAATACGACTATTTTGATCCGCGTGATTTAAAACCGAGTTTAGAAAGCAAATTTATCCAAGGCTTGTTTTTTGCAGGACAAATTAATGGCACAACAGGTTATGAAGAGGCGGGCGCACAGGGTTTATTAGCAGGACTCAATGCCGCCTTACAAGTACAAGAAAAACCTGCGTGGACACCCAAACGCAATGAAGCCTATATGGGGGTTTTAGTAGATGATTTAATCACAAATGGCACCATAGAACCCTATCGCATGTTTACTAGTCGCGCAGAGCATCGTTTATTATTACGTGAGGATAATGCCGATTTACGTTTAACTGAAATAGGACGTAAACTAGGACTAGTCGATGATCAACGCTGGCAGGCATTTTGTGAAAAACGTGAACAAATAGTGATAGAAATGCAACGTTTTAAAGAGACAGTGGTGCGACCTACTGATATTTCAGCACAAGAAAGTGAAGCCATTTTTGGGGGGACATTAAGCCGAGAATACCGTTTGCATGAGTTATTGCGTCGTCCTAATGTCACTTATGATGCCTTAATAAGCCTTGATTGTGTCGGTCATGCTGTTGAAGATAAAAACGTAGCAGAACAAGTTGAAATTCAATACAAATACGCAGGTTATATTGAGCGTCAACAAAAGGAAATCAATAAGCAACGTCGTCATGAGGAGACGTTATTGCCTGATCATTTAGATTATAAGACGGTACGTGGCTTATCGAATGAGGCGTTGCAAAAACTAAGTGAACAGCGTCCTGTGAGCATTGGGCAAGCATCGCGTATATCAGGGATTACCCCTGCAACGATTTCTCTACTTTTGGTGCATCTTAAAAAGCATTCATCTTTATTAAACTCTCAATACTGAAGGGCATTGAATGTCATCCTCAATCTTACACATGATAGCGATTATGATCGGTGGCGCGATGGGAGCCGCAATGCGTTATCTAGTCTCTACTGGTATTTATTCATTATTAGGGCGTGAATTCCCCTATGGAACACTTTTTGTTAATGTGCTCGGCTCTTTTTTAATGGGTGTTTTAACCGTTTTACTGATTGAAAAAGGGAATGTTGATCCTTTTATTAAAGCAGCGATTTTAGTTGGTTTTTTAGGCGCTTTTACCACCTTTTCAACCTTTTCAATCGAGACGTTAGCACTTATCAATAAAGGTGCTTTAAGCTATGCTTTTTTAAATATGATCGCAAGTGTCATTATTTGTGTGAGTGCGGTTTGGTTCGGCATCCTTATTGCCAAGCAGTTTTAGAGAATTAAAAAATAAGCTCTCTATTTTATAACAATGAACATTCCCATTTAACTCGTTTTATCGGTTTAAATGGGATATAAAAATGAAGTCAATCACATTATGTTAGATATAAAACTATTAAGAAATGACCCAGAAGCAATGGCAGTCAAGCTAAAGCGTAAAGGGTATATATTAGACGTAGAGCAATTTATACAACTTGAAAACAAGCGTAAAACATTGCAAATCGAGACACAAAATTTACAGCAACAACGTAATACACGCTCTAAATCTATCGGACAAGCTAAAGCAAAAGGCGAGGATATTCAACCCTTATTAGCAGAAGTGGCTGATTTAGGTGAGAAACTAAAACAAAACGAGCAACAACTTAGCGCATTACAAGCGGATATTGAAACTATTTTAATGCGTATTCCTAATACGGTGCATGACTCTGTTCCTGATGGGGTAAGCGAAGCGGATAATCAAGAAATTGCTAAATGGGGCGAGCCAACCTCGTTTGATTTTGAAGCCAAAGATCATGTCGATTTAGGTCTACCAAATGGTTGGATGGATTTTGAAGCAGCCGCCAAATTAACAGGATCACGCTTTGTTGTGATGCGTGGTGCAATGGCGCGTCTGCATCGAGCCTTGATTCAATTTATGCTTGATACACATACGACAGAACATGGTTATAAAGAAGTTTATGTCCCTTATATGGTTAATGAAGACAGTCTCTATGGCACAGGACAACTGCCCAAATTTGCCGAAGATTTATTTAAACTAAAAGATGAGCGTAATTTTTATCTGATTCCCACTGCCGAAGTCCCTGTGACTAATTTGATACGCGGGGAAATAGTGGATGCGGATCAATTACCGATGAAATACACCGCTCATACCCCTTGTTTTCGTTCTGAAGCAGGGTCTTATGGACGCGATACGCGTGGACTCATTCGCCAACATCAATTTGAAAAAGTAGAGTTAATCCAATTTGTTAAACCAGAACAATCATGGGATGCACTAGAACAATTACGCACTGATGCTGAAACTATTTTACAAAAACTAGCCTTACCTTATCGCACTGTTATTCTTTGTACAGGAGATACAGGATTTTCGGCACAAAAAACCTATGATCTGGAAGTCTGGTTACCTGGACAGCAAAAATACCGTGAAATCTCATCCTGCTCAAACGTCGGCGACTTTCAAGCCCGTCGAATGCAAGCAAGATACCGCAACCCTGAAACAGGAAAAGCTGAATTTTTACATACCCTTAATGGCTCAGGACTCGCCGTAGGACGAACCTTAGTCGCCGTTATTGAAAATTATCAACAACAAGACGGCAGTATTCGTATCCCTGACGTATTAAAACCTTATATGGCAGGAATGGACGTTTTAGAAGCTTAGGGAGTAGATAAGGAGTGAAAGCTTTAGCTTTTCAGTCATCAGGATGAAATTATCACTCATTGCCAAATTCCCATTTGGAAACGCACTGCCAGAAATTTTATTTCGACACCCCGCGTTATGGAAATAGAATTTTCAGATGGTATTTCCAAATAGGAAAGTACTTTCACAGCCTCTGGTGCGCATGGGAATGAGGCGAAACGTATGGACGGGTTTACAAAACCCGTCCAGCGAGATCAGGAAATAATTTATCTAAAAAACAATAAATAATTTGGGTGTTATATTTTTAGTCTAGTGTATGCGATACAAGCCCATCGGCTAATTTAGGTTCAAACCAAGTGGATTTGGGGGGCATGACTTTATTGGCATCTGCAACTGACATAAGGTCTTCCATGCTGGTTGGAAATAAAGCAAATGCAATTGTCATTTCACCGCTGTCAACACGTTTTTCGAGTTCTTCTAAACCGCGTATTCCACCGACAAAATCAATGCGTGTATCGGTTCTTTGGTCTTCAATACCTAACAAGGGTTGAATCAAATGATCTGCTAGCAAACTGATATCTAAGCGAGCGACGGGGTCATTTTGTGGGATTAAGTCTTGCTGTAATTGTAATTTATACCATTTTCCACCGAGGTACATGCCATATTCTGCTGCTTGGGATGGTTTATAGGCTTTATCATGGGGTTCTATGGTGAATTTTACCGCAATTTTTTGCAGTAATTCTGTTTCACTTAAACCGTTTAAATCGCTAATGACGCGGTTATAATCAAAAATTTTCATTTGATGATGGGGGAAGATGACGGATAAAAAGTGATTATAAGATTCTTCTCCTGTGTGCTTTGCATTCGCTGCTTTGCGTGTTGCACAAATACGAGAGGCAGAGGCAGAGCGGTGATGTCCATCGGCTATATAAAGTGCGTTCATAGCGTCAAAGGTATCGGTTAATGTTTGAATCATTGTCTTATCTGAAATCACCCACAGCGTATGCTCAACGCCATCATCGGCGGTGGTTTGCAGTTGTGGCTCGCCTTGGCTTGCTGCTAATAATATTTCATCAACAAGAGGTGTATCAGGATAGGCTAATAATACGGGGCCTGTTTGGGCATTGACCGCATTAATCTGGCGTACACGATCATCTTCTTTTGCTGGGCGGGTAAATTCATGTTTACGGATACGGTTGGTATCATAATCAGCCACTGATGCAATGGCGACTAAACCAATTTGCTCATGTCCATCCATAATAAGACGGTATGCATAGTAATTAGCACTTTCATCTTTTACTAATATGCCTTCCTTTATCATTTTTTCTAAGTTTTCACTGGCTTTAGCATAGACCGAGGCATCATAGGGATCTGTGCCTTCTGGTAGGTCAATTTCTGGACGTGAAATATGTAAAAAACTCCAAGGACGACCCTCGGCGCGCTCAATCGCTTCTTGCGTATTAAGAACATCATAAGGAGGGGCAACAACATCAGCACCACGACCCGCAGCAGGACGTAGACCATGAAAAGGGCGAATGAGATTCATAACGGTATTCCAGTGAATTAGGGGGAGTGCGATTATCCTAATCTTAATTAAAAATAGCAAGGCTAAGGAGTGTGCTTAAAAATCATAGCCTTTCATACAATTCTGCTAATGCTTGATTAAAGGTGCTACTAGGTCGCATTGCTTTTTCCATTTTTTCAATATCGGGATGATAATATCCGCCAAGATCGATTTCCTGCCCCTGTACTGCATTTAATTCATCAATGATTTTTTCTTTATTTTCTATTAATTGTTGCGCAAGTGGCTTAAATAGGCGTTTAAAATCGGCATCCAGACTTTGTTCTGCTAATGCCTCTGCCCAGTACATTGCTAAATAAAAGCTACTACCACGATTATCTAGTTCATTCACTACGCGCGAGGGAGAGTTATTATTTTTAAGATAGTTTGTGGTGGCTTCGCCGAGTGTGTCGGCTAATAGTTGTGCCTTTTTATTATCTGTTTTACTGGCTAAATCTTCAAGTGATACACCTAATGCTAAGTATTCACCTAATGAATCCCAACGCAGATGATTTTCAGCGATAAATTGCTGAACGTGCTTGGGGGCTGAGCCGCCTGCGCCTGTTTCAAATAATCCGCCACCTGCGAGTAATGGCACAATAGAAAGCATTTTCGCACTGGTCCCTAGCTCTAAAATAGGAAATAAATCGGTGAGATAGTCGCGTAGTATATTGCCTGTGACAGAAATCGTATCTTTGCCTGCTTTGATTCGCTCTAATGTGTATTGGGTTGCTTCAATCGGAGACATAATCTGAATATCTAAGCCATCCGTATTATGATTAGATAAATATTGATTGACTTTTTTTATCAATATTTGGTCATGTGCCCGCTTTGAATCTAACCAAAAAATAGCAGGGTTGCCTGTTGTACGGGCACGTTTTACCGCCAGTGCTACCCAATTTTGAATTGGAATATCTTTGGTCTGACACATTCTCCACAGATCACCCGCTTCAACCTGATGCGACATTAAGGTATTGCCCAAACTATCTATGACTTCAATTTGTCCCTTTGCTGTCATCTCAAAGGTTTTATCATGCGAGCCATATTCTTCTGCTTTTTGTGCCATAAGACCTACATTGGAAACATTACCCATTGTTGTGACGTCAAATGCCCCATGTTGCTTGCAAAATTCAATGGTAGTTTGATAAACCCCTGCATAATTACGGTCTGGAATCATTGCCTTGGTATCTTTCAATTTACCATCTGGCCCCCACATCATGCCAGATGAGCGTATCATTGCGGGCATTGATGCATCGACAATTACATCACTGGAAACATGCAAATTGGTAATGCCATTGTCTGAATCCACCATTGCCAACGCAGGACGCTTTGTATAAACGGCAGCAATATCCGCTTCAATTTCTGCTTTTAATTCAGGGGGTAATTTGCTTATTTTTTTGTAAACATCTCCTAAACCAAGATTAGGATGAATGCCTAATTCTGCAAAGACGGCCTTATTTTTATCAAAGAGATCCTTAAAATACACACTCACGACATGACCAAAAATAATAGGATCAGAAATCTTCATCATAGTCGCTTTAAGGTGCAAGGATAATAAAACATCCTCTTCTTTGGCAGCTTGCATTGCCTGTTCACAATAAATGCGCAATGCTTTTATGCTCATTAAAGAAGAGTCAATCACTTCACCTGCTAATAAAGGGGTGGATGCTTTTAATACACTGATATTACCTTTTGTATCAGTAAACTGGACTTTTACATCATCCGTTTCAGTGACGACCACTGACTGTTCGCTTGAATGAAAATCCCCTTCACTCATACTGGCAACGTGTGATTTTGAGTCTGCACTCCATTTTCCCATACGGTGTGGATTCGCTTGTGCATACGCTTTTACCGCAGGTGCAACACGACGATCTGCATTACCCTCACGCAATACAGGATTCACAGCACTGCCTAATACTTTGGCATAGCGGGCTTGTATTTCTTGTTCTGCTTCTGTTTCAGTTTGCTCAGGATAGTTAGGAATATCATAACCCTGTGCTTGCAATTCGCTAATTGCTGCCTTTAATTGGGGAATAGAAGCACTAATATTAGGCAATTTAATAATATTCGCCTCTGGCATTTTAACCAGTCCACTTAATGTCGCCAATGCATCTTCTATGCGTTGATCATCTCGTAGATAATCAGAAAAATTCGCAATAATACGGCCTGCTAACGAAATATCTTTAGTTTCAATCTCAATCCTAGCGGCTTTTGTAAATGCCTCCACAATAGGTAAAAAGGAATAAGTCGCTAAAGCAGGCGCCTCATCTGTTTTGGTATAGATTATTTTTGACATTGTTTATATTTTCTCATAGCAGATTCATTGGGGGCGTTATTATACGAGTGTTGCTGACCAACTTTCATTAAATTTAGACCTTTACTTTATTTATTTCAGCCTCTTTTAAAAAATATCGTATAATTGCCGCCTTCTTTAATTAATAAAAAAAGCGTTTAAATATGTCACAATACAATGTTTCAACCTTTCAAGGTCTAATTTTTGCTTTGCAGGATTACTGGTCGCAACAAGGTTGTGCCGTTTTGCAACCTTATGATATGCCGATGGGAGCAGGAACGGATAACCCTGCAACCTTTTTGCAAGCAATTGGCCCTGAGCCGTGGAATGTTGCCTTTGTGCAACCCTCTCGTCGTCCAACAGATGGACGTTATGGTGATAACCCTAATCGTCTGCAACGCTTTCATCAATTTCAAGTCGTGTTGAAACCATCACCCTTGGATATTCAAGAGGTATACTTGGGTTCTTTAAAAGCGATTGGTTTTGATCCATTGGAGCATGATATTCGTTTTGTAGAAGATAACTGGGAATCACCTACGCTTGGTGCATGGGGGTTAGGTTGGGAGGTCTGGCTCAATGGCATGGAAGTGACGCAGTTTACCTATTTTCAGCAAATTGGTGGATTAGATTGTAAACCAGTTACCGGTGAGATCGCTTATGGTTTAGAACGTATTGCCATGTATTTACAAAATGCAGTATCAGTTTACGATCTGGTCTGGTCGGAGGGGGTGAATGGTCAATTGACCTATGGTGATATTTATCATCGCAATGAGGTCGAACAATCCGCCTATAATTTTGATAAAGCCAATGTTAAAGCGCTTTTGCATCATTTTGATGCGGCAGAAAAAGAAAGCCAAGCATTAATTGAAACCAATCTACCATTACCTGCTTATGAGCAAATGCTACAAGCCTCTCATGCATTTAATTTACTCGATGCACGTCATGCTATTTCAGTGACTGAACGACAGCGTTATATATTACGAGTGCGAGCCTTATCACGCGCCATTGCAAAGGCTTATTATGATTCACGCGAAGCACTGGGATTTCCGATGCTAAATAATAATTCAACAACAGTGGCGAAGGAGACATTATCATGATCAATACAAATGACTTATTAATTGAAATTGGCACTGAAGAGCTTCCTCCTAACGCATTGCTTTCCCTATCCAATGCCTTTAGTGAGTCGGTGGCAATTGGCTTTAAAAAAGCGGCTGTGCAAGCACAGGAAGTGCTCTCCTATGCCACCCCCCGTCGTTTAGCGGTTCTCTTAAAAGGTCTACCAGAGAGGCAACAAGACCAACTCGTTGAACGCCGAGGGCCAGCGGTTGCGGTTGCTTTTGATACTGATGGCAATCCTAGTAAAGCGGCTCAGGGTTTTGCCCGATCCTGTGGTGTTGAGGTTAATGCGCTAGATAAAATGCAGACAGACAAAGGGGAATGGTTAGTCTTTAAAAAGGAAGTAGCAGGGCAATCAGTGGTTGAATTAGTTGCTGATATTGTGAATCAATCCTTAGCCTCTTTGCCGATTCCAAAACGGATGCGTTGGGGATCAAGTGAGACTGAATTTGTACGTCCTGTGCATTGGGTTGTTATGCTTTTTGGCGATCAAGTCATTGCTGAAAAAATAATAAATCTCACTGCTAGCAATCAAACTTTTGGGCATCGCTTTCATGCACCACAAGCCATTACATTAGAAAATGCCACTGATTATGCCGATGTTTTGCAGCAAAAGGGTTATGTCATTGCTGATTTTTCTAAACGTCGTGATGTCGTACGCCAACAAGCAGAATCTGTCGCTCAAGCATTGGGGGCTATGGCAAAAATAGAGAGTAGCCTACTTGATGAAGTCACCGCCTTGATTGAATGGCCGATTGCTGTCTCAGGTAATTTTGATAAAAAGTTTCTTGATATACCGCAGGAATGCTTGATTTCTAGTATGCAAGATCATCAAAAATATTTTCCTGTTGTGAACGAAAACGGTGAATTGTTACCCCATTTTATTACCATTGCCAATATTGATAGTAGCAACCCTGCTGTGGTACGCGAAGGCAATGAACGTGTCATTAATCCACGCTTTAGTGACGCGGCTTTTTTCTGGGAACAGGACAGTAAAGTCACCTTAGCCTCACATCGTGAAGCGACTAAAAAAATCACCTTCCAGAAAAAACTCGGTACTTTATTTGAAAAAACAGAACGAGTTGCTGTTTTAAGTGAGTCTATTGCCCAACAAATTGATGCCAATACTCAAGATGCTTACCGCGCTGCAATTTTAAGTAAATGCGATTTAATGAGCGATATGGTGGGCGAATTTGCTGAATTACAAGGTGTTATGGGCCGCTATTACGCACAAAAAGACGGTGAAACCCAAGCGGTTGCGGATGCCATGCAACAGCAATATCAACCAAGATTTGCTGATGATGTGATTCCTGCAAGTACCACAGGAAAAATCCTTTCCATTGCTGATCGTCTCGATACTTTATTAGGTATTTTTGCCATTGGTATGAAACCCACGGGTAGTAAAGACCCTTATGCACTGCGCCGTTCTGCCATTGGTGTATTGCGTATTTTAATCGAGGGTGAATTATCATTGGATTTAAAGCGGTTATTAGAAACCGCTTCGCTCCAATTTAAAGACGATATTAAAGCTTCCGAGGCGGTTAATGAAACCTTCACCTTTATTATGGAACGTTTACGCGCGTATTATAAAGACCAAGGAATTGCGGTCGGTATTATTGATGCGATTGCTAAGGTTAATCCACAACGTCCACTAGACTTTGATCAGCGCGTTAAAGCCATTAGCGAATTTCTTAAACTAGATGCCGCTGAACCCCTTGCCTCTGCTAATAAACGCATTGGTAATATTCTTAAAAAAGTGAATGACAATATTCCAACAAGCGTTGATCCTCAGTTATTAATAGAAGCCGAAGAAAAGAGATTGCATCAAACCATTATGACGCAAACTGAAACCGTCATTCCTTTATTTCATGATGCAAAATACACCGAAGCACTTCGTTCACTGGCAGCCTTGCGTGATGATATTGATAACTTTTTTGATAACGTCATGGTGATGACAGATGATGAAGCATTGAAAAATAATCGCCTTGCTTTATTGCAACAAATGCGTGCTTTATTTTTGCATGTTGCTGATTTATCTCATCTTCAACAAATTGAAACTTGAGGAAATTTCAAGGAAATAAACGCCCTAAAATGCGTTTATTTTCATTTTGGCGAGTGTATTGATCATTCAGTGACTGTTATTTATGTAGGGTATCTTCACTGCCATCACCAAATTTTACTTCACTAAAGCGAAGAATTAATACTGCAATTGCTAAAATAACAATGGAAAACACAACCATAATGGCACGTTCGCTATCCATTGTTTTAAGGTCAACAGCGAGGTAGCGAGTGAGAGCTGTAATTGAAATAAAGAGCAAAAAAATGACGGGTAATTTTTTGGTTTTAAAGAAGATCCCTACCATTGCACCTAATTCGAGATAAATAAAGAGCAATAAAATATCATCTAAGTTAGCAAACGGTTTAGCCATAATGAGCATGTATTCATGTACCGCCGTCCATGTCACTGTTCCACCTATTATAAAAAGCCCCACTAGGTGAAATATTTCAACCGCTTGATTCCCTATTTTTTCGACATAGTAACTTATTTTTTTCATGTTCTTCCCCTTTGTAGAATAAATATATGATTCAAAGCTATGTTGCCATAGAAAATATAAGATAAACAGTAAATAGGTTAATTTTATACCAATAAATATTGAGTTAGCTCATGCGCTATTTGTGTCATTGATTTTTCAATTCCTAGATCTTTACACTGAGTGACTTTTAGTCCTTTATAACCACAGGGATTAATACGTTTAAACGGTTCCAAATCCATATCGATATTAAGACTTAAGCCGTGGCTAGTGCAACCTTTAGAGATTCGCAAACCCAGAGCAGCGATTTTTTGATGATTAACATAAACTCCGGGGGCTTTAGGGTCATTAGTCGCGTTAATATCATAAGCGGCTAAAAAATTAATAATAGCATTTTCTATATGGGTAACGAATTGACGTACTCCCATTTTACGACGCTTTAAATCAATTAATAGGTAGATAACTAACTGTCCAGGTCCGTGATAAGTGACTTGACCGCCACGATCAATGGGGATAATGGGAATATTACCTGCATCAAGGATATGCTTTCGCTTACCATTTCGACCCAGTGTAAAAACAGGGAGATGTTCGACAATCCATACTTCATCCCGTGTATCTTTATCACGTTGTTGGGTGAAGTCTTGCATGGCTTGCCAGATGGGAGGGTAGTCTTGGAGTCCTAATTGTTTTATTTTTATATTGTTTAGACTCACTGTTTTAACGCCTATCAATTATAAGTTCCTAAGCCTCATAAAGCCCAAAGGACTAATTCACAATCTGTTAACTCTCGGTAAAGCGCATCTAACTGAGGCTTGTTTTTGGCGTGTATATTCAATGTTAAACTGGTGTATTTACCTGTTTTACTATCACGTTGCTTTATTTCATCGGGATTAAAGTGTGGGTCATGCTTTGTAGCAATTGCTAAGATATATCGATGAAATTCAGGAATGGCTGACCCCATAACTTTGATGGGAAAGTTACAGGGAAATTCAATTAAGGATTCTTCTTTAGAAATTTCTGGTATGGTTTGTTTCATGACATCAAAAAGCCTTAGGCATTTCCTTAATTAGAAAAGAGTTTTTTGATACTATCAATAATCGATGACCATAAACCACCTGCATCAACAGGACTTAGCGCTACCAATGGAAGTTCCGCCACAACAATATCACCGTCTTTAATAATTGCCTTACCTAAAGGATCACCTCGTTGTATCGGTGCGTCAATATCTTTGTACAATTCCATCATTCCTTTGAGTTTATCGTAATGCCCTTTTTGTATGGTTACGTATAAACCATCAATTGTACCCGCTGGCACTTTATCGGATACACCTTTCCAAACCTTCGCTTCTGCTAATACGGAATTACTGGCATAGAGCTTGTGAGTTTCAAAGAAACGGAAGCCATATTCTAATAATTGTTGGCTATAATCAGCACGGGTCTTATCACTACTGGCACCGAGCATGACTGAAATTAAACGCATATTATCACGCTTTGCAGAAGCAACGAGACAGTATCCTGCTGAAGCAGTATGACCTGTTTTCATGCCATCAACGGTTTTATCTCGCCACAGTAATTTATTACGGTTGTATTGCTTGATACCGTTGTAGGTATAGTTTTTGATTTTATAGAGCTTGTAAAATTGTGGGTAATCTTTAATAAGTGCGCGGGCTAATTTAACAATATCTCGCGCTGTTGTGTAATGCTGAGGGTCAGGCATGCCTGATGCATTAGCATAATGTGTGCTATTCATACCGAGTTTAACCGCTGCCGCATTCATTTTATCGACAAAAGAACTTTCACTGCCAGCAACATGTTCTGCTAAAGCGACAGCAGCATCATTACCCGATTGAATAATTAGACCGTGTAATAGACGTTCAAAAGGGACTTTTTTACCACCTTCAACAAACATCCGCGAACCTTCCATTTTCCATGCTTTTTCGCTGATTAAAACACGATCTTCAAGTGTTGCATTTCCCTTTTTTAATTCGCCATACAGTACATAGGCGGTCATTAACTTAGTGAGACTAGCAGGTTCGATTCGTTTACTCGGATTTTTTGCAGCTAATTCTACGCCACTGATATTATCGACTAATAAATAGCTTTGAGCATTTAAAACAGGGGCAATAGGTTTATTATTAGCCATCGCCAATGAGGCATGAAAGAATAAAATACTCATAATAAGTATTTTAGAGAAAATTTTCAGAGGGGTAGTATTAACTGTTTTTGCTAAGTTAAACATCATCTTGTTATTATTTCCTTGTAACAAATCTAATATTATTATAGGACATATTCCATAAGGTCATTAAAAAAACAACTCGCTGTATTGTAATGCCTTCCTAGTATGCAGTCATCTTATATTTGATCGGTACTACTGCTCCCTCAAGGTGAATTAAATGCTGTATTAGTTAATCACCACTTTAAATTGAGACATACCATCACTGACGAGTTTGTCTTTGACTTGATCAATAACAGATTGTTTATGAAAAGGCCCAAGACGTACCATATGTAGCATCCTGCCTGCTTTTGTTTTACGGGACTCCATTGTTGCATAGGGTAAACCAATCGAGGATAAGCGTACAAAAGTATCTAATGCTTGTTCTTGATTAGGATAAGTTCCAACGACTACATAATAATCTTTCTTATCAATAACTTCATTTGGTACTTTGTGAGTTGCAATAGTTGACGCAGTTATTTTATTAGACTTATTTTCGATATCAGGTAAACGTAATGTGGGAGGTATTACCAAAGAGGTGTCTTTCTCATTGGCATCATCTGACTTTAAGAAACCGCTTACTTGACTACAGGATGTTAAAAAAAATAATGAACTGATAAGTGATAAGTTTATTAATAGACCCTTTATTTTATAGATAAAATTTCTTTTTATAATAGCCGACTTCATTGTTCTCCCCTTATATTTTATAGCGCTAGTCTATCTCTCTATAGATGAAGCAGGGATGAATAAGCATTAAAGAGCTTTCTAATCGCTATTTTAGAAGAGGGTAATTTAGAAAGTTCTTTACATCGACGCATATCCTTTCTTACGTTTTTGCAGTCCCATGAGAAGTCCAAAGGCTGCCATTAAGGTCACCATTGAAGTTCCTCCATAACTGACTAATGGCAATGGCACACCGACAACAGGTAAAATCCCACTGACCATGCCTGTATTAACAAATAGATACACAAAGAAGGTAAGGCTCAAACTACCGCCAAGCAAACGTGAAAAAGTATCTTGACCTTTAGTGGCTAGTATTAAAGCACGCCAAATGATAAGGAAGTAAATTGTCAGTAAAACTAGATTACCAAATAAACCAAATTCTTCGCCAAAGACTGCAAAAATAAAATCCGTATGTCGTTCAGGTAAAAAATCAAGTCTGGATTGATCTCCATTGAGCCAGCCTTTTCCATAGACTCCACCTGAACCTATGGCAATGGTGGACTGATAGATATGATACCCTGATCCTAATCGATCTAAACTGGGGTCAAGTAAGGTATCAATACGTTGCCGTTGATAGGCATGCATTCCAAATTGATACACTAAAGGGACGGCTATTACCATACTAATCAACATACCAATCAACCATTTCCAAGGAATGCCTGCGAAATAAATAACAAAGAAACCAGCACTACCTATAAGTAAAGCCGTTCCTAAATCAGGTTGTTTTATAATCAGGGCCATCGGTACAGCAACCAATATGGCGGCAACAAGAATATCTACAAAACGTGGTGGCAGTGTTTTATGTGAAAAATAACTAGCGACCATCATAGGCACTGCAAGTTTCATAATCTCAGCGGGTTGGAAACGAAAGCTTCCTAGTTCTAGCCAACGTTGTGCCCCTTTTCCCATGGTTCCTTGAATAATCACTAATATCAGTAAAATTACACCAATAAGATAAATCCAGACAGATATTCTGCTGAGGAGATTACTCGGTAACTGTGCTGCAAATAACATAATAGCTGCTGACAAACCTAAATGAATCACATGATGTGTAATAATAAACATATTTTCGCCACTGACATAATCAGCACCGCTTGCGCTGTATAAGGTTAGCCCTCCTAGCGATAATAAAATAATCAAGCCCATAAAGAGTATTAAATCAATCCGTGAAAGCAGTCGAAAAATAGCCCCTAAGAGCCCACCTGATCTATTCATTTATCTATCCCTGTTTTTTTTCTATATGCTTACTATGTTTCTTACTGTGTTTCTTACTGTGTTTTTTTGACTTTTTTCTTCTTTTTTTATGTTTTTTCTTAATATTTTTCCTGCTTGATTTTGCTTTTTTTTCTTCCTTTTGGGGGGGCAACAAATAACTATCTAGTAATTTTCGTGCTAAGGGTGCAGCGACTTTACTGCCACCACCTGCATTTTCGACAATGACTGCTAAGGCTATGACTGGTTTATTCGCAGGTGCAAAAGCAACAAAAAGAGAATGGTCATGTAATTTTTTTGCTAATCGAGAGGCTTTGTAGGTTTTGTTTTGTGCCACACTAAAAACTTGAGCTGTTCCTGTTTTCCCTCCAAATTTATATTTTGCCCCATTACCTGCATGCCTTGCTGTTCCACCCGGTCCATGTACGACATGAACCATCGCTCTAATAATTTCATTCCAATAGGAGGCATGTTTTACTTCTATGGAGGGTAACTGTTGTGCTGATATTAATTTTTCAGGCAAATTACGTGATGCTCGCACACCACGTAATACATGCGGGCGCATTCGCATTCCTTTCATTGCAATGGTACCCACAGCATGTGCTAGCTGTAGCGGAGTTACAGTCCAATAGCCTTGACCAATGCCAATATTCACTGTGTCACCGGGATACCAATTTTGACCAAAACGTTTTTTCTTCCATGTAGCAGAGGGCATAATGCCCGATTTCTCATGGGGTAAATCAATGCCTGTTCTACTTCCAAAGCCAAAGCGTTTCAATGAGTTAGAAAAACGTTTAATTCCCATTCGATAAGCAAGATCATAAAAATAAACATCACAAGACTGGAAAATACCGCGTTGTAAACTAACATAGCCATGCCCCCCTCTTTTCCATTTCCAACAACGATAACGGTGTCGAACCCCTGGTATTTGAAAAAAACCACGCGCAAAAACGGAGCGAGAGGGTGTCACTATCCCTTCGTCTAAGCCTGCTAATGCTACCATTGGTTTAATAGTGGAGCCAGGTGGGTAGCTTCCTTGCAAAGCTCGGTTATATAAAGGTCGATTGGGATTATTTCTCAAAGCATTATAATTTTTATAAGAAATGCCATTAACAAATAAATTAGGATTAAACATAGGAACAGATGCCATTGCTAACACCTCACCATTACGAGGGTCAAGAGCCACTATGGCCCCATTACTGTCTCGTTCCTCTAATAATTCCTCTGCCCTTAATTGTAACTTTAGGTCGATACTTAAAAATAAGTCTTCACCAGCAATAGGTGGCTTACTTTCAAAAACGCGTTGTGGTTTACCATGTGCATCGACTTCTACTATTTTATAACCTGATTTACCATGTAAACGAGTTTCATAAAATTTTTCAATGCCTGATTTACCAATATGCGTTGATCCTTTGTATTCTTTTTTGCCATCTTTGCCTAATCTTTTTAGGTCTCGTTTATCAATTCTGCCAACATAACCAATCAAATGTCCTGCCGTTTCTCCAAGAGGGTAAGTACGCTCCATACGGACATTGATTTTAAAACCAGGAAAGCGAGAACGGTGTACAGAAAAAATAGCAATTTCTGCTTCCGTTAAACTAGGACGCAACACAACAGGCACAAAGCGTGAATTAACACGTAGCTTCTGTTTAAACTTCTTAATCGCTTGTGGTCCCATAGGAATGAGCTTATTAAGACGTCTCAACTCATCTTCTAAATCAGGGACTTTGTCTTTTGTTGCCTCTAAGACATATTCGATATGATTATCTGCTAATAATAATCCATTGCGATCATAAATTTGCCCACGAACGGGGGGGATAGGAATGCGTTTTTGATAATTTTCTTGAGATAATTTGGTATAATGTTCGTAATTATTAATTTGCAGAAAGATAAGTCGTACTACCACTAGCAATAACGCTAAAAAGACTAATAGTCCTGCTACTAGCGAGCGTGAGCGAAATAATTTTAGCTCTTCTCTTTCATTTTTGACAGTTTGTTTATACGACATTAAATTCTATGGGGACTTAGTCAGGGAAATATAATTTTGATGCAACATTATACCCCAAAGAAAATAAATAATGGATTTCTAATATGTTAAATGGTGTAATAAATTTAATTTTTATTTGATATTATCTATCTATGACGGAGTCAGCAAATTTCAAATAACAAATATCTCTATGTTAAAGAGCGTAAATTAAACGCTTTAAGCAAGAACGTAATTTTTTAAACATCTTAAGAATTTTTTATACCATTATGAGCTCATTGCGTGATCAACTATTGAAAGCAGGACTTGTTACTAAAGAGCAAGTTCAAAAAGCTGAAACTAAGCCTCAGCTTAAAAGAAGCAATAAAAATATAAGTCATAAAATGAATTCTTCACAGAAAAAACAAATAAAAAAAA
>WGBH01000422.1 GCA_015494435.1 Thiotrichaceae bacterium
GATTTGAGCATTCCCTCATCTAACGCTTTGACCCAAAAAGCCAACCCTCCCACATCGGGCGCTCTGTTTAATATATTATTATAAACTTTGGTCACAAATTCAGTATTGCTATCGGAAAGAGGATAATCCTTAAGAAATTGGGGATGCTGTGAAAACCCCTCTGAAATAGCTAATAACGGAGTGCTATTCCCTATTGAAGACGCTTGTTGATTCCAAAAATCAAAACCGCCCTGATCAGGCGCACGATTATAATAAGCAGCATAAAGCCCAATAATAGAATCTTGCACAGCAGGCGCTGCTATAAGGTATTTAACAGGTGTTAAGGTAAGAAATAAAACAATAAGGGGAAATAATCCTTTAAAAAAACAGAGCACCTTTTTCATCTTCATTCTTATTTGATTGCTTAGTATGGAAATGGAATTTCCGAACAGCGTTACTAAATAAAATTTGGTAACGAGAAAAGTTAATTTGTACATTGCTTGATGTATTTGCTAAATATTTTTTGAAAGTTTATCACTTTTTCAAGCATCCATGCATGGTATTGCTCCCACTTAGCTTGCTTAGACAACTCACCTTTGCTTATAAGTTTAATTCTACTTGCTTTCTTTTTCGGTAATTCTTCCCATAACAATTTTTCCGAGAGTTTATTTTCTATTTCATCCTTCTTTGAAACTAGGCAAGAAAACAATTGTTTGGAATCAGGTATGTATATTTCACATGCAATTTGAGAAGATTGACTATTTATTGTTAATGAAATATGTGCATTTGAAGAGCCAAGGCTGATATTGTACCAATGCTGTGGATACGCCTTTCTAAGTTTAATATGTCCATCATTATCTTGAACATATTCTTTAAATTTTGTCCAAAATTCTAATTGAAGAAGCTTGGTGTCTGAGAGTTCACTTTGATTAGTTGCTTTTTTAACAGCTTTTGCCCAATCATTCGGTTTTGCTATTACCTGAAACTTTGGGGCATACGGAGAATCCCCAATCCTCCACACTTCCATCTCTATCGAAAAAATATTTATTTTTTGATCTGTGTGTTCGTTTAACCAATCAACTGCCTGCTTATGTTCATCTCGAACACTCTTAACTATCCATACAATGATTTCAGCATCAAACCCTGATGCATAAGTTATTATCTTTCCAAGATGATCATGATTTGTTGCTTCTAATTGATTTTCGATAACAATCTTTCTTCCTGTATTTTCCTCCTCAGCAAGAATATCAACATTGAAATTACCAACGCTTGCTTCTGTTTGAATTAGAGAAATATCAATACCTATTTCATCACTCAGTAATTCAAGATTTTCTGGCTTAGCCAGCCAGTTTGTAAAATCCAATGCTTCATGTTTCCAAACTTCTCTCAAATTAACTTTTTCCAGTTTCGATAATTTCACCCTTTCTCCTTTTAACATCGTATTCATTTTGTAGTGGTCAAGTTTTTCTGATTAGCTCGACGGGGTTTTCTTGCTCCCAAATTTCTATTTGGGAACACACTGGCAGAAATTCCATTTCGACCCTGCATTATGGAAATAGAATTTCCGGCATGGTTCAATAATACTGGATACAAGGTAACACTTTTATATTCTGATAGAGGACTAGAATAAGCAGTCAAATCCTTTAATATCAATCATTTGAATACAATAAAAACACCTTGATTAAATTTAAAAGTGTTACCTTAGCTTGAACCATGCCAAATGTTTTTTGAATAATATCGAGCTTATCTAATGGTATCGCTGTCTTGCTCATTAGATAGTTTTGAAAGGTTCGCAGAGTGACGTTCAAATGAGCTTCGGCAAAATCTTCTTGAGTCATTTTATGACGTTTCAGCGCTTGCTTGATTTTCTTCGCCGCAGCGACTGTCAATTTTATCTTTTTCATAGCAAATAAGGGGAATTGGGTTTTAGGTGTAAATTTAATCACCTATACCTATAAAGACAGGAGATAGAGAGAAAACCTTACCCCTGCTTAATAAAAAAATAGCAATGATTTATTTTAAAATCATAAGTGATTAATAAATAAGC